>JBBKXU010000109.1:0-4102 GCA_037969645.1 Ferruginibacter sp.
ATAGGAAAGATTAATCATCAAATCTGTTTTCAATATCCATTCGCTCATGTAATATTCTGATTACCTCTATAGTATTATTTAGCTCTCTGTAAAAGATCAGGTGTGATTTTACTTTTGAAGCCCGGTAATTTTTTCGAACATGCTCCATTGATTTACCGGTATTTTTGTTTTTGCAAATAAAATTAATTTCATCTATTAGTAAATCATGATACCGGTCAGCCTGTGTTACAGACCATTTTTCAACCGTATATAACCATATCTCTTCTAAATCAGCAATTGCTTTTTTACTGATGATAAATGGAAGCGGCTTCATAAATATTTAGTATGAAGCTTTTGTAAATTGGTTTTAGGATTAAAGTTCTTTTCAAACCCACTCTTTTCTCCTTTTGCAAGCGCCTTATTGAGCAAATTTATTTTAGACTCCTCTGCTTCAAGCAGCCGTAAAGCTGTTCTGATGACTTCACTGACAGAGTTATATTTTCCGGAAGAAATTTTACTGGAAATAAATTCCTCAAAATGTTCACCTAAAAGTATCGAAGTGTTTTTTGCCATGTCGAAGTTTTACTAAAGATACCAATAATTGGTATATATTCAAATTCATTTTAATTTTGCAGAAGCCAAACCGCAGGCATTACAGAAAGTTTGAAAAAAGTACAGGAGAGGATTATTGCAGCATTATAATTTACTTTTTCTTAACCCTCCCCGGATTTTTCTTAATAAACTCATCCCAACCTTTTAACCCTCCTTTTACTTGTCCTAATATTGCATTTGTTTGAAAATGATGACAGAGAGCAACAGCCAACGCATCGGTAGCATCAAACTGTTTTGGAGTTTCTTTAAACGATAATAACGTTTGCAGCATTTTCATTACCTGTTCTTTATCGGCATTACCATTTCCGGTTATGGATTGTTTTACTTTTTTTGGTGAGTACTCGGTCACCTCTAATCCATGCCGCATAGCAGCAGCGATGGCTACGCCCTGTGCCCGGCCTAGTTTTAGCATACTCTGTACATTCTTTCCAAAGAAAGGTGCTTCAATAGCGAAGTCGGTGGGTTGATATTTGGTAATTAATCCACTTACCGTATTAAAGATCAGTTGCAATTTTTTATAACTGTCTTTTACGTTTCCGGGTTTTAACACGCCAAGCTCCAGCAAACTGACCGAATTATTTTTTACTGTTATCAATCCATAGCCCATTACGATGGTGCCGGGGTCAATGCCAAGTATTATTTTAGAAGTCTTTTGCAATCAGGAATGTATTTTTACAAGAACTGCTTAAAGGCAGGCATGTAAATGAAGCTAAACAAAAATATCAAAATCTTTATCAATTACTTCTTAGGCCCTTTGTTGTTTATATGGCTAACATGGTCAATTTACAGACAGATCAAAAATCAACCGGGATTAGAACAGGCATGGCAGGGAATAAAAGAATCGTTGGGTAGTTCAAAATTATTCAATCTGGTGGCTGTTATATTATTAATGGGGGTTAACTGGTCCATCGAAGCAATTAAATGGAAATTATCTATTCGTGAAATACAGAAAGTTTCTTTCTTTAAAGCACTGCAGGCAGTCTTATCCGGTGTTTCTTTTGCTGTTAGCACACCCAACAGGATGGGTGAATACCTGGGAAGAGTGTTATACATGAATGAGGGCAATAGATTGAAAACAATTTCCATTACAATCGTCGGAAGCATCAGTCAATTGATCATTACCCTGCTGATGGGCTTTATTGGATTATTATTGTTGCAAAACAGCATTATTGCACAGGGGCTTATTTCTTCCTTATGGATGAATGTAATTATATATGGTGTTTTGGCAGCCATCGTTATTTTAACACTATTTTATTTTCGTTTATCATGGCTCGTAAAAGCCGTGGACCGATTACCCGGAAGTCAGCGTTTTGCTTATCTGGTAAGGGCTTTGGAAGATTTTAATGCAACGTTACTGCTTAAGTTATTGTCTTTGTCACTGTTACGTTTTGCTGTTTTTATCGTTCAGTATTATATGCTCTTTAGTTTGTTTGGAGTGGAGATTTTGTGGTGGCAGGCTTTTTGGACAGTGAGTGTTTCGTTCCTTGTAATGGCGGCTATTCCAACGATCGCCATTGCTGAGCTGGCACAAAGGGGAAAAATAATGATAGTGATTGTAAGTTTGTACACGGCAAATGAACTGGGAATAACATTGACAACAGCAACTATCTGGTTTATCAATTTAATAATACCGGCGGTCATTGGATCTTTATTGATCTTGAGAATTAAAAAAATAGTAAAAGGAAATAAGGATTATGAGAAAAATTAAAGTATTAGCACCATTAGCACTTGTTTTATTCAGCTTTACTAAAACTGCGGTCACTCCTCCGCAGGATAGTTTTTGTGGTATTAAGAATGTTGCTTTCGATGTAAAAGAAGAAATTTCATTTACTGTTTATTATGCTGTGGCCGGTATTTATGTAAACGCAGGTACCGCCACATTTACCAGCAACCTGGAAACAATCAACAACCGTCCTGTTTATCATGTGGCTGGTGAAGGAAAAACGAATTCCTCATACGACTGGATCTATAAAGTAAGAGATAAATATGAATCGTATATCGACACAGCAACCATGCAGCCCTTGAAATTTATCCGCAATGTAAATGAAGGCGGGTATAAAAAATACCAGAATATAACTTTTAATAAAACGGCTAATACAGCTGTTACTACTGATGGTGTTTACAAGGTTCCCGCCTGTGTGCAGGATGTTGTGAGTGCCATGTATTATGCACGGAATATCGATTTTTCCAAATTAAGACCAGATGACAAAATACCTTTCTCTATGTTTCTTGATAATGAGGTATTCAATATGTATGTAAGATACCTGGGCAAGGAAGAAATAAAAACCAAGTATGGAAAATTCAGGGCTATCAAAATAAAGCCATTGCTATTGAAAGGAACCATTTTCGAGGGAGGGGAAAATATGACCGTTTGGGTAACGGATGATGCCAATCATATTCCTGTAAGGATCGAAAGCCCGATTGTAGTCGGTAAAGTAAAGATTGATATGATGAGCTATAGTAATCTGCGACATCCCTTGACATCACTCATCAAAAGGAAATAAAAATTTCCAATAGTTTTCAATCCAAATTAAAGTTCATCAAGCCTGAAAAAATCTTTTGGTCTTATTCCTCTATCTGTCTGTTGCAGGTTGCAACATTCATATACAGGGTCATGCTCAAAAAATAAAGTGTAATCACCATCTATCGCTTCTGTAAGAAATGATTTTTTCTCGTTTAATGTTGTCAACGGAAACATATCGTAAGCCATTACATACGGAATGGGAATATGACCTTGCGATGGTAAAAGATCCGCCATATAAACGATGGTTCTGTCTTTATACTTTATCTGTGGCAGCATCATATTATCTGTGTGTCCGCTGACAAATCGTATCGAAATATTTTCGGCAAAATTCGTTTGGCCTAATCTTTCATTCTTACTTTCGGCAACTTCTATAAATTTTAATTGCCCGCTTTCTTCAATCGGTAAAATATTTTCCTTTAGAAAAGAAGCTTTTTCACGATCGTTTGGGTTTACTGCCCACTCCCAATGTTTTTTATTGCTCCAGTAAGTGGCATTTTTAAAGGCTGGAATTAATTTATCACCTTCTCTTTTAATCGAACCACCACAATGATCGAAATGAAGATGGGTAAGAAAAGCATCCGTAATATCATCTCTGTGAAAGCCATGTTTGGCTAATGATTTATCCAATGTATCATCACCATGAAGATAATAGTGGCGGAAAAATTTTTCATCCTGCTTGTCACCATTTCCATTGTCAATTAAGATCAATCGGTTTCCATCTTCAATCAATAAACAACGCAAAGCCCAGCTGCATAAATTTTTTTCATCAGCAGGATTAATCTTATTCCACATGCTTTTTGGCACCACACCAAACATGGCGCCACCATCTAACTTGAAAAAACCGGTATTTATAGAGTATAGTTTCATAATTGATTCAACGCAGGTTTATTTTTCTTTTGTGCATTAAGCGTATATAAAAGTAGTAATAAACCAATAATGAAAAATATCATTAAGGCTAACACTGAACTTCTTTGTGAACCTGTTAAT
>JBBKXU010000110.1:0-11714 GCA_037969645.1 Ferruginibacter sp.
ACTATAATTAGCAATAAAACTTTAGTGTTATACACTTAACTTAAATATTTTAATTCCCCACCATTTCCCTCGCATTCTGTAACGCTGCCGCTGTGGGCTTTTCGCCGCTTAGCATTTGTGCAATGCTGGTAATGCGTTCATCATTAGTCAACAGCTTTACAGAAGTAACAATTTTATCTTTCTCAATGGCTTTGTACACAAAATAGTGAGCTGTTGCTTTTGCCGCAATTTGTGGCTGATGTGTTATTGATATTAGCTGATGAGAAGCAGAGAGTTCCTTCATTATATTACCAACCTGTTTGGCTGCTTCGCCGCTGATACCGGTATCAATCTCATCAAAGATCAAGGTAGGTAATTGCAGTTTTTTTGCTACCAACGATTTAATACAAAGCATCAGCCTGCTTAACTCTCCGCCGCTGGCAACTTTACGCAAAGGTTCAAAACGGTTGCTTTTATTAGCATCGAACAAAAATTCAATTTTATCAATACCAAACTCAGTTAAAGTTTCTAAAACTTGAGCTTCCGTAGCAAACCGGGCATTGGGCATCCCTACCCTTGACAGTAATTCATTTACATTTTCGGCAAATGGTTTAATTGCTTTTTTGCGGTTATCGGAAATTATTTTTGCAGATTGTTCGCACTGCTTCAATAAGGCGTTTGTTTCTTTTTCTTTTTGAGTTATGGCTTCACCAAGATTCAAAATCTCATTCAGTTTTTCCTGCAACTCATCTTTTAAAACCAATAATTCCGCAGTTGTAGTTACACTATGTTTCTTCTGCAGCTTATACCCCATCGAAATGCGATCGTTCACAATTTGAATGCGCTCTGAACTGTAATTAACGCTGTTATTGATGCTATCTAATTCATCCGCAATATCCGCCAGTTCTAATTGGGCGCCTTGCAATCTTTTCGCCAGATCAGCAATGCCGGTATGGTATTGATCAAGTGCATGCAGTTTACTGTACAGCGCTTTTAATTGTTGCACTGCCGGTTGCTCACTCTCCTTTAATTCAAAGTAAATTCCCGAAAGTTCCTGCTTTACATTTTCGGCATTGCTTAAGAGTTTAAGCTCGGCATCAAGTTCCTCCAGTTCATTTTCTTTAAAATCTGCTTCTTCAAGTTCGTCAAACAGAAACTGGTTATAATCCAAAGCGGCATTGGCGGCCATTTGCTCTGCCTGTAATTCAGTTAATTCTTTTTTTGTTTTTCTGTATTGAAGAAAGGTCTTTTGGTAATCCTGCAGCAGCTCAAGATTGTCTGCCAGTGCATCTAAAACCTCGTGCTGAAAATCGGAAGAGTTTAGTTCTTGTGTATCAAACTGTTGATGCAGATCAACCAATAAAGCTCCAAGCGCTTTTAGTTGATTGAGATTTACCGGTGTATCATTTATAAAAGCCCTTGATTTACCATTTGCAGCTATCTCTCTTCTTATCATCAACAACTCCTCTGCATCCAGATCGTTTTCCTTTAGAAAATTACTGATAGCAGCTTTATTCTTCGCTTTAAACGACCCTTCCACTACCGCTTTCTTTTCTTTTTGCTGCAATACAGTACTGTCGGCCCTTTCGCCCAAAATCAAACTCAGGGCGCCCATTAAAATACTTTTACCTGCCCCGGTTTCGCCGGTTATAATATTCAGCTTATCCGAAAAATCAATTTCCAGTTCGTTAATGATGGCGTAGTTCTGTATGTTTAGTTTTTGCAACATAATATCTTGTATCCGAAAGGCAAATTAGTTAATTAATCAACCAGTCTGTCATCTAATTTACACAAATAAAAAAGAGTTCACAATTGTGAACTCTTCCAGTATCTTGTATCCTGTATCTGTCTTTATTTTACTACTACAGTATCATTCAAATCAGCATCTACTAAAATACGTCCGCAGTTTTCGCAAACCATAATCTTCTTACGTAATTTAATTTCGCTTTGCTTTTGAGGAGGAATAGCGTGAAAACAACCACCGCAGCTATCTCTTTCAACAGCAACAACTGCTAAACCATTACGGTAATTCTTGCGAATACGATCGTAGCTGGTAAGTAACCGCTCATCGGCCTGGCCACGTGCTTTTTCACCTTCTTTATTGTAATGCTTTTCTTCTTTCTCAGTTTCGCTGATGATCTTCTCAAGCTCACCTTTTTTACCTACCAAATGACCTTCTTTGTTAGCTACTGCTTTTTTAGCAATCTCCAGTTGTCTTGCTTTATCAGCAATCTCTTCGGTAGCGTCTTTAATATGTTTTTCGCAAAGCTTTACTTCTAAAGTCTGCATTTCTATTTCTTTATTGATGGCTTCAAACTCACGGTTGTTCTTTACGTTGTCGCTCTGCTTCTCATATTTCTTAACCAGTGCTTCAGCGTCTTTAATGCCTTCTCTCTTTTGGGCAATAAATTCCTGGATACCGTTTATTTCTTCTTCCACACGGGTTTGCCTTGCATGTAAGCCTTCAATTTCGTCTTCCAGGTCTTTTACCTCCATCGGTAATTCACCTTTCAGAATTTGAATTTCATCCAGCTTGCAATCTACTTTTTGTAAAAGTACCAATGCGCTTAATTTTTCTTCAATTGAGAATTCTTTAACTGCGGCCATTTTATTTTTGAAGTTTGATATTTGAAATTACAGGAAGTAATGTACCGGATTGGTTTTTACCCCTGTTTTTTGGACGGCAAAGGTAGGGAATTTTTGACTCAAAATATCAAATAACAGGTATATTGTGTACTGTTCGCTCTCATAATGGCCAATATCTGCAACCACCAAGCGGCTGTTGGCATCAAAAAACTCGTGGTATTTAATATCTCCGGTAACGTAAAAATCGGCACCAGCAGCTATTGCAGCGCCAATCAGAAAGCTGCCTGCACCTCCGCAAAGGGCTACTTTTCGTACATCCCTGTTCAATAAAGGGGTGTGCCGTATTACAGAAAGATTAAATTTTTCTTTTAAATCTGCCAGAAACTGAGTTTCCGTCAAGGCTTCGGGCAATTCGCCAACCAAACCGCTACCTACCAATTGATTCGAATTATTCAGAGATATGATATCATAAGCCACTTCCTCATAGGGATGACTTGCCTTTAATGCCGTAAGGATAGCCCTTTCATGCCATGCCGGAAAGATCATCTCCATCTTTATTTCATCCTCTGTATGCCTGATGCCAACTTTTCCAGCAAAAGGATCAGCGCCTTCACCGGGTTTAAAAGTACCTTGCCCTGCTATATTAAAACTGCATTCGCTGTAATTGCTGATATGCCCGCCACCAGCGTTAAAAATGGCTGTGCGTACCTCTTCCGCCTGATCAATGGGTACAAATGTGTACAGCTTTCTTAAAGTTTCGTTTTTAGGTGAGAGAACAGAGCGGTTTATCAAACCCAGTTTATCTGCGATGGCTGCATTTACGCCATGCAACACATTGTCCAGATTAGTATGAATGGCATAAATGGCAATATCATTTTTAATTGCCCTGATAATCGTTTTCTCGACATAATTCTTTCCGGTGATTTTCCTCAACCCACCAAAAATGATGGGATGGTGGGCAACGATAAGGTTGCAGTTCTTTTCAATAGCTTCCAGCACCACTTCTTCCGTAGCATCTAATGTGGTTATGATGCCCGTGCAATTCCAATCGTTGCTGCCGGTAATCAAACCTGCATTGTCATAGCTTTCCTGCAATGAGGGCGGCGCAACTGTTTCTAAAAAAGATATAATTTCCTGTATTTGCATTTTACTAAATTAACACATGCTCCCGAAAGAGTAAATAAAGGGTTCAAAACCAGATTATCCTTTCAACTTATTTACCAGATCAACATACTGCTGCATACTCTCTTCTGATGTTTTGCCTTTTAAACCAGCCCAGGCATCATGTTTTGCTTTGTTTACAAAATCGAAGGGGTTAGATGGTGCTTCGCCGCTTACATCGCCTGAGGTTGCTTGTTTGTATAGCGAATACAGTTGCAAAAGTGTTTCATTATCTGGCTTCTTTTCCAGCGTTTTGCTACCAGTTACAGCCTGTTCAAAGAGTGCTTTTATATCCATGATTTTTTATTGCGAATTTAGGTTAAACTAAATTGAATGCAGCTTAATCACTTTAATAAATCCAACACTTAATTAGTACTTGGATATGAAAAAAGGTTAACATAATATTGTATCGCCATTTACCCACTCATCATCTTTTAAATGCACATCATGCAAAAACTAACAGTCCTTGCAGGCTTTATGATAATCGCCTTCAACACTTTGGCGCAAGACAATATTCAAGTTCTTACCAAACCAATAGTTGATGAAGGAAAACTATTGTACAAATCAGAAATGGCTTCCTGGTATGGAACTGATATTTTTCTTGAAAAAGTAACCGACAAGAGTAAAATAGGCGGCTATTTTTCCTATTCAGAAGGCGATATAGCAAAATGTATTTTCTTTTCTAAAGGCGATGAACCCAAAGTAACCGGAACAATTTCGTTCGACAGTACTTATGATACTCGTACCGCCAAAACAGATTTAGTGGAAAGAGCGTTCACTAAGACCGAACATGATCTTTATACCATGCGGATGAATGCGTTGAATATTATTAACAGTGATACCCTTTTTAAATTCTATAAAAACACAAACCTCAATCTAATTCCAATAATCTCCAATGGAGAGAAAAAGGTTTATGTTTTAACAGGTCCAAAACTAAACGGCGTTGTTATTTTTGGCAACGACTATTTGTTAACCTTCGACAATGAAAACCAATTGCTGGTTAAAAAACAGTTACACAAAAATATTATCAGTGTTGATTACAATGACAAATCCAAAGAAGGAGCTGTTGTTGTTGGAGCCGTGCATTCGCATTTACCGGAAACCGGTGATTTTATAACCGCCACCGATATTTGTACGCTGATGCTCTATTCAAAATTTGCAGGATGGAAAAGCCAAACGGTAGTTTCGGAGAACTATATTTCTATCTGGAACTGCGAATCAAATAGCCTGATTGCCATCCCAAGGGATAAATCAAATGATGGTAAAGCTGAAAAAAAACGAAACAAGAGAGGTAATTAGCTTATTTGCCCAGGATTATCACAAATAATTTCTCCTTGATAAAGTTCAATTCTGATTATCTTTAAGTTTCGCAAAATATAAGTACCATGATGGAATTTTTTGAAACCATGTCACCGCTTTACCGCACTTTTTGGTATATCGCTATACCAACCAGTCTCATCTTTGTCATTCAAACCATCATGACTTTTGCGGGCGCTGATGCATCCGATGGTGCAGACGCAGATTTTGACAGCAACCTGGATGGAACCGACACTCCATTTCAACTTTTTTCTTTGCGTAACCTCATTAATTTTTTACTGGGCTTCAGTTGGGGTGGTATTTCATTTTACAACAGCATTTCATCACCGGCATTACTGATTGGTTTGGCGCTGCTGATGGGTTTACTATTTTTGTTTGTATTTTTCCTCATTATAAAGCAGGTGCAAAAGTTAGCCGAAGACAATTCGTTTAAACTAACCAACGCCATCAATAAATCCGCCGAAGTATATTTAACCATCCCCGGCCAAAAAAGCGGTAAGGGAAAAGTAATGATAAGCATACATGGTGCATTTCATGAACTGCAGGCCATGACAGAGTATGATCAGATACCAACCGGCGCCGTTGTAAAAGTTGTAAAAATCATCAATGAAGATATTTTAATCGTAGAACCCATTTAACCAAAACCACATGAACCCAGTATTATTAATTGCAGTTGGCGCAATCGTACTTTTTGTAACCATTTTAGCGCTGGTGTCTCGGTACAAAAGATGCCCTAGTGACAAAATTTTAGTTATTTATGGCCGAACCGGTGGCACATCGGCAAGATGTGTACATGGTGGCGGAGCCTTTATCTGGCCTGTGATACAGGATTATGCTTTCCTGGATTTAAAACCATTGTCAATTGAAGCAAATCTAACCAATGCGCTGAGCCGCCAGAACATTCGTGTGGATGTTCCCTGCCGTTTTACTATTGCCATTTCTACCGAAGCAGAAAGCATGAACACGGCTGCTGAACGTTTGCTTGGTTTAACGCCCGAGCAAATTCAGGAACTGAGTAAAGATATTTTGTTTGGTCAGTTGCGTTTGGTAATTGCTACCATGATGATTGAAGAAATCAACAGCGACAGAGATAAATTTTTAGAAAATATTTCTAAAAATGTTGATAGTGAATTAAGAAAGATTGGTTTAAAACTCATTAACGTAAACGTAACCGATATTAAAGACGAGTCGGGTTATATTGAAGCATTGGGTAAGGAAGCTGCTGCCAAAGCCATTAACGAAGCCAAGGTAAGTGTGGCCGAACAGGAAAAGATTGGTGAAACCGGTAAGGCTATGGCCGACAGAGAAAAAGATACGCAGATTGCTGAAACGCATCGTGACCGTGATGTAAAAATTGCCAACACCGTAAAAGATAAGGAAGTAAGTATTGCCCTTGCAGGAAAAGATGAAGCTATCGGTAAGGCCGAAGCTCAGCGTGACACCAGGATAAAAACATCAGAAGCAAATGCAGTGGCTGTAAAAGGTGAGAACACGGCAAAAATTGAAATTGCGAATTCAGAAGCATTGCGAAGGGAGAAAGAAGCCGAGGCCTTACGTCTTGCAATCAGTGCCGAGAAAGTGCAGCAGGCAAAAGCATTAGAAGAATCTTATGTGGCTGAGCAAAAAGCCGAGCATGCCCGTTCAGAAAGAGAACGTGCTACCCAAATGGCCAATATTATTGTACCGGCCGAAATCTCTAAACAGCGTGCTATTATTGAGGCGCAAGCCATTGCCGAAAGTATTCGTGAAAATGCAAAGGGTGAAGCCGATGCTATTTTTGCCAAAATGGAAGCCGAGGCAAATGGTTTGTTTGAAATATTAACCAAGCAGGCTCAAGGTTATAAAGATGTGGTGGCTGCTGCCGGTGGCGATCCTACAAAAGCATTCCAATTATTATTGATTGAGAAATTACCAGAGCTAGTTAGAACCCAGGTAGAAGCCGTTAAGAATATTAAGATTGACAAAATTACCGTTTGGGATTCGGCCAATGGAGGCAGCGGAGACGGTAATACCACTACCGCTAATTTTGTTGCTGGCATGATGAAGACCGTACCGCCGCTGAATGACTTATTTAATATGGCGGGGCTTAATTTGCCATCTTATTTAAAAGGTGCGGATAAAGAAAAAGGCACTGAGGACATAGAGAAGAAGGAAGAGAAATAAATTAAATGTTGATATTGTTTTAAAGAAGTCAAGCTTTGAAAGCTTGACTTCTTTTTTTGCATTGACCCTAAACAATCTAAAAAATGCATATCACTAAAGGAGTGATTAATAATTAGAATGCATTTGTTTATATTGCATATAATATTCCGTACAACTTTTATCAGCAATTTTTTCCAAACAAGAACCTCAACAGAATGAAATACTTAGGCATTATATATATCCTGACACTTTTTTCGTGTAATACCGATGAAATTAAAAATCAATTACCTGCAATTGGTAAAATTGAAACTGTTGATTACAGGATTATTGATAACACATTACAGGAAATACTACGAAACAATAATGGTAAATTTCCAGTAATTATTTATGAAAGAATTAAAGGCAATAAGCATTTAATATTTATTGGAGAACAACACGGAAATGATATTAATGACAATCGTTTTGACACAATACAAAAATATTTTAACAGCTTAAATCCAAATGTGGCACTAAATGAAGGTGGCCAAATTGCAGATACCTTACATTTTACAACAAAAAATAATGCTATTGAAAAAAATGGAGCACTTGGATTATTGAAATATCTGAGCGATTCAAATAAAATTAAATTATTAAACGCCGACTGCCCTGATAGCATTGAAGTTGCTAGTCTGCTAAAATATTTTCCCAAGAATTTATTGCTGTTTTCATTTGTTACACAAAGATTTATTACGCAATACCTAGCTAAACATAACAATTCAACCATCTTACTTAACAAGGAGTATAAAATTTTTATTGAAACTTACTTAGTTAAGCGGTGTAGGTTAAATTTGACAGAAGCCGAAAAAGAATGGAAATATTATGAACAATTATTTACAAAATACAATTCAAATCAAAGTATAGATTTAAAAAATTTTGATGGGCGACTTACTGAAAAATATTATGATGAAAACGGTATCCTATCTGAATTTGGACGAAAATCCCTTGCAATCAGAGATAGTTTTTTAGTTACGAATATTTACAACAATTTGCAAAAACACGATAAAGTTTTTATAGTATTTGGTGCAGCTCATTTATTTTCAATAAAACCAACATTAGATAAAATTTTTAAAAAAGATTAAACTAATACCAGACAGGTTCGATTTAAAACTACAAAAAGGTTTTTAAATATTTGTAGGGGGTGTTGTCAGGGGAGTCAAGCTGTAAAAGCTTGACTCCCCTTTTTTAAAGCCCTTTTATTTTCCCATCATCTTATCATACACTTTATGCACATCCTTCAGCTTAGCAATATAAACACTGCGGCCATGGGTGCCAATTACCAATTCATTCTCCCGCTGTTGCACCACAATATCATGCACCGGTACACGGGGCAGGTTATTGTCAAAAATAACAAATGTTTTACCCATATTGAGTGACGCATAGAGCCCGTTGTCGGTACCAACATAAATGATGTTCTCTTTTTTTGGATCTTCGGTTACCACGTTTATAGGCTCGGTTGGCAAATCGCTGCCCAACTGCGTCCAGCTTGTGCCATAGTCTTCACTTACAAATAAATAACTGCCAAAATTATCATTACGGTAACCGTTTAACGAGGCATATACTCTACCCTCTTTAAAAGCCGATGGCGTAACACGGCTTACATACATGCCTTGCACAGTTTTGGGTAAGCCGCCACTTATTTTTGTCCAGTTATAGCCTGCATCTTTACTCACATATATATTACCATCGTCGGTTCCAATATAAATTAATCCAAATTTCATGGAGGATTCAACTAGTGTAGTACTGGTACCAAATGGTACGTCGCCCTCTTTGCCGCCGTTGGAAAGTTCGCCGCTGAGTGCTTCCAGGTTTTCGCCTTTTTGTAAACTGCGATGAAATTTATTGGTGCCATAATAAAATACATCCTGGTTGTGTTTACTTAGCCAGATGGGCGTTTGCCAGTTAAACCGATATTTGGCTTCGCCTAAATCGGGCCGTGGATAAATAAAGAGTCGCTTACCGCCTTCGGTACTTCTTCTGCCATAAAAACCAAATTGCGATCCGGTATACGCTGTCTTATTATCTCTGGTATCTACCTGTACTTGCATACCATCGCCACCACCAATTTGTTTCCAGGGATACACACCTTCATAATCCCATTGGTCTTTATCTTTTGTATTGGAAGGACCATACCAAGTTCCATTATCCTGCAGGCCGCCATAAATATTGTAAGGCTTGGCATCATCAACGGTTATCTTATAAAACTGACCCACTGAAGGTGTATTGGCTTTAAACCAATGCTCACCATTATCATAAGTAACATTGCAGCCGCCATCATTAGCTGCAATCCAATGGCTGTCGCGGTTAGGGTTCATCCAGCAACCATGCCAATCGGCATGTGTGGCATCATTATCGGTTGACTCAAATGTTTTACCGCCATCGGTACTCAGCATTAAACTGTAACCGCTTATCACCACTTTATCGGCATTGGTATTGCTAACCGATATCTTACCAAAATAATAACCATAGGTATTGTACAAATTGAGCCCCTTGGTATTTACTTTTCGCCAGCTTGTACCGGCATCATCGCTGCGGTAAACTTCGCAACCAATGATGGGCGTTTCAAAAAGCGCTGTGTTGGCATCAAAGAGATAATTATGAATTTCGGTTGGTTTTATTTTATCGGTGTTCACTAAATCCTTCACGGTTGCCGCAGTGTATTTCTCTTTAAAATTATTTTTTATCAAAAAGCTATCCAGTTTATTATCATTCAGATTAAGGAAAGCCTCTTTTGTAAGGTCTTTAAAGTTTTTAAGTACATAATTGGTATCTACTTTTCTAGTAGCTGTATCGGGTCTGTGCCCCTGGTTATCTAAAGTGGCGTAAATAATATTTGGGTTAGATGCAAAAACAGCCACACCAATCCGGCCCAACCCATCACCAGTTGGAAAACCACTGCCAGCCGCTGTTAAATGTTTCCATGTTGTGCCGCCATCGCTGCTTTTATAAATGCCCGATGTTTTACCACCTTCTTCAAAATTCCAGGCACGGCGGGTGCGGTACCACATGGCAGCATACACTTCATCAGGATTCTTTGGGTTGATATCCATATCCACAGCGCCGGTGTTTTCATCTACAAACAAAACCTGTTTCCAGGTTTTACCAGCATCAATAGTTTTATAAATACCTCTTTCTTTGTTGGGCGAATACAGATGGCCAAGCACAGCCACCCAGGCAATATTATTATCTGTTGGATGCAGATTTATTTTGCCAATATGGTGGCTTTCAGGCAAACCAAGATGTTCCCATGTTTTACCTCTATTGCTGCTTTTATATACACCAAGTCCCGAGTATGAAGAACGGCTACTATTTACTTCGCCGGTGCCCACCCAAATGGTTCCATCTACCCAGTTAACAGCAATATCGCCTAGGCTGAACGCATTTTCTTTATCGAAAACCGGCACCAGGCTTTGCCCGTTGTTTTTAGTGTACCATAATCCACCAGATGCATAAGCTACATAAAATTCGGTAGGGTCAGCGGGGTTTACATCCACATCCACCACCCTGCCACTCATGATGCTGGGGCCCACGTTGCGAAACTTGATACTGTTTAAACTGGTATCGCTTTCAAGCAATTTTCTTTTTTGCAAACCGTTTAATCTTTCGGCGACTGTACTGGGTTTTACCTGTGCCTGTACAGAATTAACAAAAATAAAAAGCAGGATTAACGTAAATTTGAAAAGATTCTTCATCAGTCGTTTTGGTTTTATTAAAGCAGACTATAAATACAAAATTATGCGAGTTTTAAAAATACGGCAATTGTTGGTACTTACCATCTTTCAGTTTTTGTTTTTGATGAATGGCCAGGCCCAATACAAAACCTATAAATTGAGTGCCGAAGGCGATACCCTTAATGCCATTGATAAGAATGATTTGAAGCAGGGAAAATGGGTTTTGCACATAGAGCCCCTGCGGGGAGAACCGGGCTACGAAGAAGAAGGACTTTTTAAAAATAATAATAAGGAAGGCATTTGGCGAAAGTACAGCCTGGTGGGCGATATTATTGCCGTTGAGTTTTATAAACTGGGTGGTAAAGATGGTGTTCAACAATACTATACTTATTTAGGCGATTTGATAAGGGAAGAATCCTGGCGGGGATACGACCCCGATGCGCCTTATGATACCATTGCCGTATATGGCGAAGGAAACAATGAAATTATTGATTTTAAAATTGTTAAAGCCGACCAATACAGCGTAAAACACGGCGAGTGGAAATATTTTGAAGCAGGTACGGGCCGCCTGGTAAAAGTAGAGCGATATGACCGTGGCCATTTAGAAAAGCCAAATGACAATAAAAAAACTGCGGCTGCGGCAACCGAAAAAAAGAAAGAAGTAGAAAAAACCCCCGAAATGCTTGAATGGGAAAAGAAAAACAAGGGTAAGAAGAATGTGATAAGAGATGGACGAACTTACTCGGGTGGTTAAAGAAAAATAAAATTCCTCGACAATAAAAAACTCCGGATATACAATCCGGAGTTTTTTATTCAATATAT
>JBBKXU010000111.1:0-2626 GCA_037969645.1 Ferruginibacter sp.
CTGGGAAACAGATCTGTTAACAGGCGAAACAAAATGGTCGAAACAGCTTTTTCGTTTTTTCAACCTTGAGCCTGCAGCCGGTGCTCCGCCGATGGATATACAACTTAGTTACGTTCATCCTGAAGACCGAGGCATTGTTTCCGCGGCTCACGAACAGCTGTTACAAGGCATTAAACCAAAGCCGGGCATGTACCGAACTAACCCAGCCGTTTGCAAACTCAGATATCTCTACCCTATTTGGCAAATTAAAAAGAACGAGACCGGCATACCCATTAAACTATTTGGTACAACGCAGGATATAACAGACTCAGTTTTAGCTAACCGAAAAATAAAACAAAATGAAGAGTTGTTTTCCAGAGCCTTTCATGCAAAAGTTTTTGGGTTAGCCATTATTGACAGCGACAGGCGTATTGTTGATATAAACGACAGCTTACTCAAACTGTTGGGTTTTAGCCGGGATGAGTTTGTGGGTAAAACCTCTGACGAAATCGGGCTTGCTAAAAACCCCCTTTATACACAAAAAAGAGATGAATTAGTTGCACTGTTCTTCGAGCACGGAAAAATTGAAAACTATGAACTTGAAATAGTTACTAAGGATAATCGTACGCTGAACCTGTTACTTTCGGTTGACTCAATTATGATTAGTAAACGCCTGCATTGGTTAATATCGCTGGTAGATATAACCGAAAAGAAAAAGGCGGAAAAAGCACTTGAATACAGTGAAACCAGAGCTGCCTTTTTTTACCGGAATTCGTCCCTCGTCATCTGGGAAGAAGACTTTTCGGAATCAATAACCTACCTGCGTAAAATAAAAGATAGCGGCATAAGCGATATAAAATCCTATTTACTAATTAATAGGGAAGAGATTGAAAAAGTGGCGGGAATGGTTAAGGTATCCTCTGTTAATCAAAAAAGTCTGGATTTTTATCGTGCAAAAGATCTGGATGATTTAATAACCCATTTACCGGATTGGTTTGTAGAAGACAGCTGGGCCGTTTTTGCTGATGAATTACACGAATTATTAAATGGTAGCAGGCATTATGAAAACGAAATAAAAGTAAAAACACCCGAAGGAGATATAAAGCATTTATTTCTCAACCTCACGGTTCCAGAACAATATACCCAAAGATTAGAAAGGGTCTTAGTTTCTTTTATAGACATAACGGCGCTAAAAGAAACAGAAAAAAAGTTATTAGAAAATGAACGTAAATTTCGGACACTTGCTACCCAGGCTCCTGTGCTAATCTTTCAAACCACGGCAGATGGTTTATGCACTTATGCAAATGAAGAGTGCTTAAGAATATCAGGTAGAAATTTTGAGGAAACGATTGGGCGTGGTTGGCTAAATGCTATCCATCCAATGGACAAAGATGAAGTGATAAAGGACTGGCAATCGGCATTTGAAAATTTAACCGTTTTTTCCGGCGAATTCAGGATGGTAAGTAAGGCGGGTGAAGTAACCTGGTTAGTTGTAAAAGCTGTGCCAATATCCGACGAAAAAAACGTGATATATGAGTACATAGGAATTGGAACAGATATAACAGAAAGAAAGCTTACCGAGAAAAAAATCATCAAAGCCAATGAACGTTTTGAATCAATTGCCAAAGCTACCAATGATGCACTTTGGGAATGGAATTTAAATACCGGTAAGATTTGGGGGAATAGCAGTTTTTATAAATTATACGGATTAGATGATCAGACAGATGATATTAATTTATTAGAACCTTATACAAGAATTCATCCGGATGATGCAGATGTACTTAAGGATACGCTTACAAACGCCTATAAGCAACACCTGAATTCAATTACTAATGAATATCGTTTTAAAATGCCCGATGGTAGCTATGCCACCATTTTAGACCGTGCTTTTATAAAATACGATAACGAAGGCAAGGCCGAAAAATTAACCGGCGCCATGCAGGATTTAACTGAGCGTAAAAAAGCTGAGTTGCAAATACTTGCCACTAAAGAAAGCCTGGAGCAGGCCGAACAGCAGGCAAATATGGGCAGCTGGGAGTATAATTTAAAAACCGATGAACGTGTATGGTCTAAACAAATGTTCAGGCTATTTAATCTTGATCCAGCTTCGCCAGAGCCCACTAATGATGAGTTTATGGCGTTTACACATCCCGAAGACCGGGAGTTATTTATTCGCAATGTATATTTTTTAAATTCTGGGCAGCAAACGAATAAAGCCGTTTTTAGAACCAACCCGCAATTATTACCACTCAAATATTTTGAACCAACATGGCAATTAATTCATGATGAATGTGGTGAGCCATTTAAAATAACCGGAACACTTTATGATATAACGGAAAGGGTGCAAAATGACAAAAAAATAATAGAAAGTGAAGAAAAATACCGCACCACGCTGCAGCGCATTACAGATGGTTTTGTATCCTTTGATACAAACTGGTGTTATAGCTACGTAAATAAAAAAGCTGCTGAAATATTCGGATGTGAGCCCGAAGATTTGTTAGGTAAACAAATTGGAACCCTGTTTCCCAAAATAACAGACACCGAAATTTTTCAGGAATATATTACGGTATATAAAAAAGCCTTTAGTGAACAAAAGTATCATTATATGGAAGAGCATTATCCTACTTTGGATAGTTGGTACGAAAAC
>JBBKXU010000112.1:0-11397 GCA_037969645.1 Ferruginibacter sp.
AAAAACGTTAAGAAAACAGTATAAAATATTATGGCAAAAAAATCAATTATAGCCAGGCAGATCAAGCGTGAAAAAATGGTTGCTAAGTATGCTGAAAGAAGAGCAGCTTTAAAAGCAGCCGGTGATTATGCAGCTTTGGATTTATTACCAAAGAATGCTTCACCGGTTCGTTTAAAAAACCGTTGTCAGCTTACTGGCCGCCCAAGAGGATATATGAGACATTTTGGTTTATCCAGAAATATGTTTCGTGATATGGCACTAGAGGGTAAAATACCAGGTGTAACAAAAGCAAGCTGGTAAAAGCACCCCGATCTCCAACAGGAGAAAGGATATCGCATTGTAAAAAAATTATTTAATCAATTAACTGAAATAACAATGGTTACTGATCCAATCGCAGATTATTTAACTAGAATTCGTAACGCACAGATGGCTAACCATCGTATTGTAGAAATACCTGCAAGCAATCTGAAAAAGCGCATAACTGAAATCTTGTATGATAAAGGATACATCTTGAAATATAAATTTGAAGATGATAGCAAACAAGGTTTAATTAAGATCGCCCTAAAGTATGATGCTACAACTAAATTACCTGTAATACAGAGTTTAGAAAGAGTAAGTCGTCCGGGATTACGTTCTTATAAAAAGCCAGATGAAATTAAGCGTGTAAAGAATGGTTTAGGTGTTGCTATCGTTTCTACATCAAAAGGTGTAATGACTGATAAAGAAGCAAAAGCACAGAATGTAGGCGGAGAGGTTCTTTGCAATATCTACTAAAATTAAATACTGATTTGATAATTAAGCCAACGTCGTGGCTGAACACGAATCAAAATAAATAACAAAATAAAAAATCGACAATGAGCAGAATTGGAAAGAAACTGATAGAAGTACCAGCCGGAGTAACAATTACGGTTGATGCTGCGAATGTGGTTACTGTAAAAGGACCAAAAGGTGAGCTTAAGCAAACCATGGACAGGGATATGAAGATTGAGTTTAGTGATGGTATTGCTACTGTGGTTCGTCCAACAGAGCAGATCCGCCACCGCGCCATGCATGGTTTATACCGTTCGCTGATAGCCAACATGGTTAAAGGTGTTACAGAAGGGTACACAAAGAGATTAGAACTAGTGGGTGTGGGTTATAAAGCTGCAGCAACAGGTAATCTTTTGGATATGGCTTTAGGATATTCTCACAATATTGTTTTTGAAGTTCCTAAAGAACTTTCAGTTACCACTACACAGGAGAAAGGTAAAAATCCAATGATTACTTTCGAAAGCGTAGATAAGCAGCTAATCGGACAGGTTTGTGCAAAAATCAGAAGCTTACGTAAGCCAGAACCGTACAAAGGTAAAGGTGTTAAGTTTGAAGGTGAAGTATTGAGAAGAAAAGCTGGCAAATCTGCAGGTAAATAATTAAAAGCTAATTAGATAATTCCTGGCAGAATCAGGGATAAAAAATAAAATAAAATGAACAACAAGTCACAAGCAAGAGTAAATATTAAATACCGCATTCGTAGAAAGATCAGCGGTGCTGCAGCAAAACCACGCTTAAGTGTTTTTAGAAGCAACAGTGATATCTATGCTCAATTAATTGATGATAACAACGGTGTAACATTAGCCTCTGCTTCATCAAGACAAAAAGATATTCAGGCACAGAAAGTACCAAAAACTGAAAAAGGTAAAATGGTTGGAGCTGCTATTGCAACTAAAGCAAAAGAACTGGGAATTTCAACCGTTGTTTTTGATCGTGGTGGTTATATCTATCATGGCCGTGTAAAAGCGGTTGCCGAAGGTGCAAGAGAGGGTGGATTGGTTTTTTAATTATAAATTTCTAATAAGAAAAATAGATGTCAAATTTAATTGCAAATAAAATAAAAGCTGGTGACCTTGAATTGAAAGATAAGGTTGTTGCCATTAACCGTGTAGTAAAAACAACAAAAGGCGGTCGTGCCTTTAGTTTCTCTGCATTAGTTGTAGTAGGTAACGAAGCTGGTATTGTTGGACATGGAATGGGTAAGGCCAAAGAAGTTCAGGAAGCTATCACTAAGGGTATCGAAGATGCTAAAAAGAATCTGATTAAGATTCCTTTAATGCATGGAACTATCCCTCACGATCAGTTATCTAAAGAAGGAGCAGCTAAGGTTTATATCAAACCTGCAGCCCAAGGAACTGGTGTAATTGCCGGAGGCAGTATGAGAGCGGTTTTAGAAGCAGCTGGTATTACCGATGTATTAGCAAAGAACTTAGGTTCAGCTAATCCAACTAACGTGGTAAAAGCAACTTTTAAAGCACTGGCTACTTTACGTGAGCCAATTGCTGTTGCAAAAACACGTGGTATTTCTTTAAAGAAAGTATTTAACGGATAAAATCAGTTAATGGTTAATAGTTAAAAGTTCGAAAGGGCTTTTCAATTAACAGATAACAAATAATAGATACAATGAAAAAGATAAAAGTAACACAGGTTAAAAGTGTAATCGACCGTTCGGAGCGCCAGAAAAGAACGATGGTAGCTTTAGGACTTAGAAAAATGAATGCTTCTGTTGAAGTAGAAGCTACTCCTCAAATATTAGGCATGGTTACCAAAGTAAACCACCTGGTAAAAGTTGAAGAAATTTGATTTGAAGATTTGAAGATATGCTGATTTGAAAATGTCTGCACTATCATCATAAAATAATCAAGTCACCAAATTATCAAATTAACAAGCGAGGGGTGATACCCCGTAAGTACAAAATCAAAAATAAAATGAAACTACACACACTAAAACCTGCAAAAGGTTCTACACACAAAGAAAAAAGAATTGGCCGTGGTGAGGCTAGTGGTAAAGGTGGTACATCTACCAAAGGTAATAAGGGCGGACAAAGCCGTGCGGGTTACAAAAGTAAAAAAGGACACGAAGGTGGACAGATGCCTATTCAGCGTCGTGTTCCAAAACGTGGATTTAAAAACAACAACCGTGTTGAGTTTAAAGTACTAAACCTGGGGCAGATTGATACCCTGTCTGAAAAATACGGTATTACAGAATTCAGCCTTCAAAATTTATATATCAATGGTATAATAAGCCAGTTTGATAGTGTAAAGGTTTTGGGTAACGGTGAGGTGAAAGGTAAATTTACTTTTAAAGTGAATGCAGCCAGTGAAAAAGCAAAAGCAGCAATTGAAGCAGCCGGCGGAACTATTGAGATTATAAAATAATTTCACCGATATTTGCCCGACCCACGCTTAGCGGGGTCATTTTTAATTTAGCGCAAAACACTTAAATCGTTTAAATTCTGTGAAGAAGTTCATAACAACACTTAAGAATATCTGGAGCATCGAGGAGCTACGCAATAAGATCATGTTCACCTTGATTTTGATCTTTATTTACCGTGTAGGTTCGTTTATTGTATTGCCCGGTATCGATCCCAATAAATTAGCCAGCCTTGCCGATAGTACAAAAGGCGGTATGCTTGGTTTACTTGATACATTTGTTGGTGGTGCTTTTTCGAAAGCCTCCATTTTTGCATTAGGTATCATGCCTTACATTTCTGCTTCAATTTTTATGCAGTTGATGACCATTTTGGTTCCTCAAATGGCTAAGATTCAGAAAGAAGGTGAAAGCGGAAGAAAGAAAATTAATCAGTGGACACGTTACCTGACTGTTATTGTTACTGCTTTTCAGGCAGCAGCTTATATCGGTTATTTAAACAGTCCGGGAAATAAAGAAGCTATTATTGGTGAGTTTGCGCCGTATTTCTGGGCGTCAACAGTTATCATTCTTACAGTAGGTACTTTGTTTGTAATGTGGCTGGGTGAAAAAATTACGGATAAAGGTTTAGGTAATGGTACTTCTATCATCATCATGATTGGTATCCTTGCACGTTTACCGGAATCGTTCCAACAGGAGTGGGTAGCAAGAGTTACCAGTAATGCAGCAGGTGGTATATTAATTATCCTTGTTGAAATATTATTGCTTATTGCGGTTATATTGGGTGTAATTCTTTTGGTACAAGGTACCCGAAAAGTGCCTGTTAACTATGCCAAGCAAATCGTGGGCAACCGCCAGTTTGGTGGAGCAAGAAATTTCTTACCACTAAAAGTGAATGCATCTGGTGTAATGCCAATCATCTTTGCACAGGCAATCCTTTTCTTACCAACTTTATTTTCGGCAGGAGGAACAGCTTCCTGGACTCAATATTTTGTTGATCATACCAAGATTGGGTATATGATCATTTATTCAATTGCCGTTATTGCATTTACTTTCCTATACACTGCTTTGATATTTAATCCAAAGCAAATGGCTGATGAATTAAAACGCAACAATGGTTTTATTCCGGGTGTTAAACCTGGCCAGCCAACAGCTGATTATATTGGTACAATCATGGACAGGATCACTTTACCAGGCGCAATCTTACTTGCGTTTGTAGGTATCTTGCCCGGTATCATTCAGTTAATGTTTGGTATGCAGCAGGGTTTTGCAACTTTCTTTGGTGGTACATCTTTATTAATTAACGTAGCTGTTATACTTGATACTTTACAACAGGTAGAAACACAGTTAATGATGCGCCAGTATGATAGTTTGATGAGCAGTGGAAGAATTCAGGGCAGACAAGGTATTTCTGCAGGAGTATAAAAATAGAACCCCCTTACGGGGACTTAAAAAATAGTAACTTAAGCCCCGACTGAAATACAGTCGGGGTTTGTTTTAAAGTTTGTATTGTCATTCTTCGGAATGACAGAAAAGGTCTAGGTATGATACACTACAAAAGCAAGGCTGAAATAGAATTGATGAGAGAAAGCAGTTTACTGGTTAGTGAAACGCTTGCGCTTGTTGCTGCTGCAATTAAACCGGGTGTAACTACTTTACAGTTAGATAAAATTGCAGAAGAGTTTATCAGGGATAATAAAGCAACGGCATCTTTCAAAGGTTATCATGGTTTTCCATTTACCTGTTGCATGTCCGTTAACGATGCTGTGGTTCATGGATTTCCTACAACAAAAGAACTGGTAAGCGGCGATGTTGTTTCTGTTGATGTTGGTGTTTTTAAAAATGGATTTCATGGCGACAGCGCTTATACATTTGCTGTAGGTGAAATTAATGAAGAGATAAAAAAACTAATGAGGATCACCAAAGAGTCTTTGTACAAAGGAATTGAAAAAGCTACCATTGGAAATCGTGTTGGAGATATTGCTTATGCTATACAGGATTATACCGAAAAGCAGCATGGATATGGTGTTGTAAGAGATTTAGTTGGCCATGGCCTTGGTCGCAGTTTACATGAAGAACCTCAGGTGCCAAACTTTGGTAAAAGAGGAACAGGCGCTAAGTTGAAAGAAGGATTGGTAATTGCCATTGAGCCAATGATTAATATGGGTACCAAAGATGTTTTTCATGACAATGATGGCTGGACAATACGCACTGCAGACGGAAAACCTTCGGCGCATTACGAGCATGATATTTGTATTCGAAAAGGCAAGGCAGATATTTTATCTTCTTTTGATCCTATTGAAGCTGCTGAAAAATCAAATGCCGAACTTTGCTCCGACTATATGCTACAGAATTCGATACTTTAACTGTACACGGCCGTCGTTCCAGATATTATCGGGACTTATATAAGCGTCTTTATAACGAAAAATTACACCGGCTTTTACAAAAATATCTCTCACCAATTTACTACATATATAAGAACGATTTTTTTCTCTTTTGGTTACATGAAACAGAATCCGCATCATAATCCGCACAATTTCATAATTATTATATGGTCTTGTAAGTTCGTCCAAACCAAAACTAATTCCACGATTTAAATTTTCAGGTGCAATAGGTTCTGTCATTTCTGCAATAGCTATCTGTCCTTTATAGGACCATTTTGTTCCTTTATAATCACGTAAATACTTTGATAGTGGAATTAAACGAATTCCGTATCGGGGCTCAGCTTCCAGTACCAGCACTCTGCCTAGTTCTTCATCTTTATAAATTACCGCAACATGGCTCCAGGTACTATTGGTCAGCCTATGAATAATTCCCGAAAACATATAACTACCGCTGCAAAAAAATAATCTGCCCGGTTTTAAGGTATTCTCTTATTTTTTCATACCGGTAATCGGGCATTTCTTTTAATATTTTTTTGGTAATGGGTATAGCCATACTATTTATTTTATTTGCCTGCTATTATAATTACTTTTGAAGATACGAAATGAGCCATAACAAGATGTTGATACCGGGAAAGATATTTGTTGGCGAATTCCATGTGACAAAAAACAATAAACATAAACACATGAAAATGGAAAGATGATAAAAAAACGTTTAGTAGTAATTGGAGGAGGAGCCGCTGGTTTTTTTTGTGCAGTGAATGCTGCCAAAATAAACCCTGCGCTGGAAGTTACCATTCTGGAAAAGAGCAATAAACTGCTGAGTAAAGTAAAAGTTAGCGGTGGTGGCCGGTGTAATGTAACCCACGCCTGTTACAGCATTGCTGATATGGTAAAAAGATACCCCCGGGGTTCTTCATTTCTCAAAAAAGCTTTTCATCATTTTTTTACTACAGATACCATTGAATGGTTTGCTGAGCGGGAAGTACAGTTAAAGACGGAAGCCGATGGCAGAATGTTTCCGGTAACAAATAATTCGCAAACTATTATTGATTGTTTGCTGACGGAAGCACATAAATATGCAGTTGAAATAAGGATGAGCAAGGAAGTAAAGAGAGTAGAAAAATTTGCTGAAGGATGGAGGCTGATTTTAAAGGATGATATTATAACTGCTGATTTTATTTGTGTGGCCAGCGGAGCCTTCCCCAAAATAATGCAGTACGATTGGCTGAAAGGATCTGAGCATAATATTGAAGAACCTGTTCCCTCGTTATTTACTTTTAACATGTTGGGTAACCCAGTTACTGCATTAATGGGCGTAACGGTCGAAAATGTACAGGTGAAAATAGTTGGGTCAAAATTATCGGAACAAGGTCCTTTGTTAATAACACATTGGGGGATGAGTGGCCCGGTAATTTTGAAACTTTCTGCCTGGGGTGCAAAAGAACTGGCAATAAAGAAATATGAATTTTCGATACTGGTAAACTGGATACCTGATTTTAACGAAAACAGTTTACGTGTCGAAATTCAAAAGCAGCGGTTTCAATTGGCTGCTCAAAAAATAGTGAACAGAAATCCCTTTGCTTTGCCAGGCCGGCTGTGGGAGTATCTGATAACTCAGTCGGGCATTAATCCCGATCTTCGATGGGCCGATCTTCCTGCTAGGGAACAAAACAAACTTATAAAAAATTTATGTGCTAATGAGTATACCGTAAAGGGTAAAACTACCTTTAAGGAAGAGTTTGTTACGGCTGGCGGAATTGAGTTAAATGAAATTGATTTTAATACCATGCAGAGTAAAAAACAACCTGGTTTATTTTTCGCAGGAGAGATTATTAACGTGGACGGCATTACTGGCGGCTATAATTTTCAAAATGCATGGACTACCGGTTGGATTGCTGCAAACGCGATTGCTTCAAAGGTTTAAACGGTACAATTGTTCGTTAAACCTTTGAACCCTAAGTCGTTTTAAACCCCATTTTCAGTTACTTTTGCCATTACTTAACGGTATGAAAAAAATAGACCGCTACATACTTTCTAAATATCTAACTACATTTTTCTTTTGTCTGATATTATTTACAGCTATTGTTGTGGTTGTTGATATCAGTGAAAAGACCGACAATTTTGTAAAATCAAAGTTGCCGGTATCTCAAATCATTACCGACTATTATTTCGGCTTTATACCACGTATAGATGCCATGCTCTTTCCGCTATTTGTTTTTATTTCGGTTATTTTTTTTACAAGTAAAATGGCTGGCCGCTCAGAAATAATTGCGATCCTGAGCAGTGGTGTAAGTTATCGCAGGTTTTTATTACCCTATGTTGTTGGGGGTATTTTTTTAACGGCCATTTTGTGGATGGGCTATCAATACGTTGTTCCAAAAGCAAATCTTAAATGGGCCAATTTTGAAGCAACGTATATAGATGGTCCTGTTGCTCCCGGGAGCAACAACACAACAACTAAGCTGAATCTCTATTTTAAGATGGATACCAATACATATGTTGGTATCAGGCAATACGACACCATTAAAAAAGAAGGGAGAGATTTTTTTATACAGCGTTTTGAAAAAAATAAATTGACATATAATTTACGAAGCGATCAGTTCAATTGGGATACTGCGACCGGAAAATGGAAATTATTTAATGCTGTTGAACGTAGGCTTGATAGTATTTCGGAAAGGGTAACCAGATCAAGTGAGTTGGTGGTTGGATATAATTTTAAACCACGAGACCTACGAAGAGATAGTTACTTAAAAGACCAACTACCCACACCGGAGCTTGACGAGTTTATTAAATTAGAAAGATTAAGGGGCTCCGAATCCCTCAATGCCCTTTTGGTTGAGCGATACAACAGGGACGCTATTCCGGTTTCGGTTTTAATTCTTACTATTATCGGGGCCGTACTGGCTTCCCGGAAAATACGTGGAGGAAGCGGGTTGCACCTCGCAATAGGTGTAATTATAAGTGTGTTGTATATATTGTTTAGCCGGTTCTCCCTGGTTTTCGCCACCAAAGGAAGTTTTACACCCTTCATCGCCGCCTGGACACCCAATATCATCTTTGGCTTGCTTGCATTTTACCTGTATAAAAAAGCGCCAAAATAAAACGGCATTCTAACCTTTATTCTATAAACTTTCTTGTAAAACTTTTGTTTTAAAGGCCGCTGCATCGTAATTTTAAGCCACTTTAATAATTTGCAGCAGTTTGTTTGTATTCGGCGCTGAATTGCATTCTGATCTGGTTTAAAAATTAAGATTTACGACTTAGAATTTTCAAAAAATAATAAATAGAGTTATGGGAATAATTAAAGACAGGTTTAAAGAGAGAGCAGATGTGATTGCTGCTGATATTAAGAGTTTGCTGAAAGAGCATGGTGATAAAGTTATTGGAGAAGTAACCTTAAGTCAGATTTATGCAGGTATGCGTGGCATCACGGCGTTGGTATCCGAAACATCGTTGCTTGATGCACAAGACGGCATACGTTTTCGTGGATATTCAATACCGGAGTTAAGGGAAAAACTTCCTAAAGCCCCGGGCGGCACTGAACCATTACCGGAAGGATTATTTTACCTGATGCTGGTTGGAACTTTGCCTACCGATGATGAAGCTCAGCATTTAAGCAGCACCTGGCAGCGCCGCAGCCATGTACCAAATTATGTATTTGACTCTATTGAAGCTTTGCCTGTTAGTGCTCATCCAATGACGCAGTTTGTTGTTGCCATTATGAGCCTGCAAACCGAAAGCCATTTTGCCAAGCGTTATGCCAAAGGCATGAGCAAGTCAGAATATTGGGATGCAGTTTTTGACGATTCGATGGATTTGATTGCACGTTTACCACGCATTGCAGCCTATATTTATCGTCGTAAATATAAGGGCGGCGATCATATTCAACCCAACGGATTACTAGACTGGTCCGGCAATTTTGCCCACATGATGGGTTTTGAAGACGAAGGATTTAAAGAGCTGATGCGTTTGTATATGACCATACATGCCGATCATGAAGGCGGTAACGTTTCTGCACATACTACACATCTTGTGGGTTCTGCATTAAGTGATCCATACTTGAGTTTTGCGGCCGGTATGAACGGTCTTGCAGGTCCCTTACATGGACTGGCAAATCAGGAAGTGATTAAGTGGATATATGAAATGAGGGAAAGTATCGGATCAGATACACCTTCAAAAGAACAAATTGAAGATTATGTTAAGAAGACTTTGAGTGAAGGAAAAGTGGTGCCTGGTTACGGCCATGCTGTACTACGTGAAACCGATCCCCGTTTTACTGCTCAAATGGAATTTGGTAAGAAACATATGCCCGACGATCCGTTGGTGCAAACCGTTTGGAATATATATGAAGCTGTACCACCGGTTTTGGGCTCCATTGCAAAAATTAAAAACCCATGGCCAAATGTAGATGCACATAGTGGTGCATTATTGGTACATTATGGTATGGTGGAATATGAATTTTATACTGTGTTGTTCGGCGTTTCGAGGTCACTGGGAGTATTGGCCAGTCTTTGCTGGGACAGAGCCCTTGGCTTCCCGCTGGAAAGACCTAAATCAGTAAGTACCAGGCTGGTAAAAGCATGGCTCGATGGCAAAGAAGAAATTTGGGGTGATTAAAAATTATCTATTACTATAATTGAAGCCGGAATTCAATTCCGGTTTTTTTTGTTAATTTGAGTACTCAAAAACTGAAAAATGAAAAAACTAATCTTTGTATCCTTCGTGATATTTTTGTGTGGCAGTCTAAATGCCCAAGGCACCAAAGCAGTGGCTGCTCCAACTAATACGCATTTAAAAGTATTTGCACAGGCGGTTGCTATTGGCGATGTTGCCACAGGTATTGCGGCGTTAAATTATTATGTAAATGACCAAGGCGCCAATTCGGTCTATGAAGATACTCTGGCCATGTTATACATGCAGATAAATTCGTATCCCCAAAGCTTTTATTGGGCAAATAAGCGGTTAAAAGTTAGTCCTGATAATCTGGTTTTATTGGAAATGAAAGGTATATGCCTGGATAAACTAAATCAACCTAAGGAAGCAATTGCCGTTTTTGAGCAATTGTACGCTAAAACCAAAAGTCCTTATCATGCTTATTCATTAATGGATTTGCAATACAGTATTAAGCGTTTGCAAGAATGTTTGGTAACAGCCGCAAGTGCCGAAAATCTGCAGTATAAACCTGAGTATACCATACCGTACAGTGTTGGTGAGCAGATGGGCCGCACTTACCTTAAGGCAGGTATTTATAATATAACCGGACTTACATTATACGACCTGGATAAAAAAGCTGAATCAAAAATGTATTTCGAAAAAGCGTTGGCACTCGACAGTAATTTTGTTTTAGCTCGTCAAAATCTTGATGCTATAAAATCAATGGAATCCGGCGCTGGTAAGGCTAATCCTGCAGGTAATAATAATCCTGCGTCGCCTGCTAATAAGCAAGATTAAATTTGATTTTGAATCAAAGGATGTTGCAAGTATATTTGCAACCCGTTTGGGGGGTTAGCTCAGTTGGCTAGAGCGCTTGCATGGCATGCAAGAGGTCGTCGGTTCGACCCCGATACTCTCCACTTAATAAAAAGCCCCGAAAGGGGCTTTCCTATTGGGTTTCATTGAATCTGTTGTTTTTTGGTTTTTGACCCGAAGTGTCCTTTCACTTCTAATTTGGGTCACAAATGGGTCACAAAAATTCAAAAGGAAACGTAAGCCTTACCAATTACAGAGGTAGAATCAGGCTAAGATGGCGGTATCAATCTATCAGATACTCCATAAATCTTCTCTCTTACAGCAAAACAAACCTTTTAGCAGCTAAAAAGACAGCTCTCCAAAT
>JBBKXU010000113.1:0-20036 GCA_037969645.1 Ferruginibacter sp.
GTATCAATACATTGGTGTCGATGGCAGCGGTCAGCAATTTCATTTCTATTAGTAAGTCAGAATAAGCAACAGCTTTTATTAATTTGGCGTAGGCAGGTTCCCATTTTTTTACCGAATAATCGTTGTACCCGGAAGCATAATAATAGGAATAGAGATTTATTGGGCCGTTTTGATAGACCGGATCACTAAGCAAATTCATGGCAGCGTCCATGCCCTTAAACTTTTTAAAGGCTGCATCTCCTTCGTCGGCCAAACGATCTCCGGCAGGCGTATTCTTTGTAGCTTCTTCCATGGATAAAGTGGCGTAAATAACTGCTTTTAGCATATAAGCCTCGGGTTTACTCGTAAATACCGAATTATTCATTTGCTTGTCTACATCTACCCTTGCCTTTTGCATTTGCCGGAGGCTTATCAGGTTTTTTATGGACTTGTAATCTTGGGCATTTACAGCAATTCCCATCAGGGTGACTAAACCGAAAAGCAGGATTTTTTTCATCTGTATTTTTCTTAATTATTGATTAATTTAACTAGCCGCCAAATTCGTTTTACTACATTACAAACTATCGTACACTAAAAAGCGACAGTATAAAATACTGTCGCATTTCTTGCAAGCACAATCAGAGTAGAACCATAAAAACTGGTTTTAGTAGTTCCAGCTATCGGTAAGGTACAAAAATTTATACTTTTATAAAAATACTGTGGCGCTTTTTTATTTCAATATAAAACTGCCACCAAGCCCTTCCGTGCTGTTACTGCCTATCAGCACATCAAACTGTCCGGGCTCAACAATAAATTTGCCTTCGTTATTATAAAAACCAAGTTCGGCGGCGGTTAAAGTAAACTCAATAGTTTTGCTTTGGCCTACTGTCAGACTGTATTTTGTAAAGCCTTTAAGCTCTTTTACCGGGCGGGCTACGCTGGCTACTCTATCACGTATATATAACTGCGTTATTTCTTCGCCACTGCTGCTGCCGGTATTTGTAACCGTTACACTCAGTTTTATGGCTGCGGCGTTGCTGCTGTCTATTATTAAATTGCTGTAACCAAAGCTGGTATAACTTAACCCATAGCCAAAGGGATACTGCGGCTTATTGGTTTCATCGCCATAATGGCTCCAGAAAACATCTGATTTAGGTCCGGGGCGGCCTGTATTATAATGGTTATAATACAGGGGCAACTGCCCTACCGATCTTGGAAAGCTCATAGGCAGTTTACCCGACGGGTTATAATCGCCAAAAAGCACAGCTGCTATGGCGTTTCCGCCCTGTGTGCCGGGTTGCCAGGCTTCTACAATGGCTGGTATTTTATCGGCTGCCCAGGGAATGGTTAAGGGCCTGCCGTTAAATAAAACCAGTACAATATTTTTGTTTACGGCATACACAGCTTCTAAAAGCTGCTGCTGCAGACCGGGTAAACCAAGTTTAGTGCGGCTGCGCCCCTCCCCGCTCTGAAAGCCATGTTCGCCAAGCGCCATAATAACAACCGATGATCTTTTCGCCAGCGCTATCGCTTCGGCAAAGCCGCTGCTATCCGTTTCGTTTATTTTTACTTCGTTTATGAAATTGGCCGGGGCGGTAATTAACTCGGCACCTTTGGCATAAGCGATGTCTGCGTTTAGTTTTTTAAGTCCTTCCAGAACCGATACACCGCTGTTGTCGTCGCTGCCAATGCGCCAGCTGCCCAGCAGGCTGTTTTTATCGTTGCCGAGTGCGCCTATCAGCGCTATGCCCGTTTGGTTTTTGGCCAGTGGTAATAGTTTTTGTGGCTGACCGGCAGGAGCATCGTTCTTTAATAGCACAATTGATTTCTTGGCCATATCAAAAGCCGCTTCTATATGCGCCTGATTGTACGTGAGTTCTTTTTCACGTTGGGCGCTGCAGTATTTATAAGGATCGTCGAAAAGTCCCAGGTTGAATTTTACTTTTAAAATACGGCTTACCGCATCGTCAATGGTTTTCATCTCTACTTTGCCGCTTTCAACTAAACCCTTTAAATAGGTTACGTTGGCGTAAGATTCCATATCCATATCGCTGCCGGCATTGGTGCTTAATTCGGCTACATGCGCTAAGTTTTTTGCGAAACCATGGTCTATCATTTCCAGTCCCGATCCCCAATCGGATATTACAAAACCTTTAAAATGCCAGGCATCTTTTAAAATATCTCTTTGCAAAAATGTATTGGCTGTAGCAGGTACCCCATTGAGTGTGTTAAAGCCATTCATCACCGTTTGCACATTATTTTCCACGGCCGCTTTAAAGGGCGGAAAAATGATATTATATAAGGTAGATGTACCTACATCAACGGTGTTATAATCACGCCCTGCTTCTGCAAAGCCATAACCGGCAAAATGTTTGGCGGTGGCGGCAATGGTGTTATTGGCGCTTAAATCGGTTCCCTGAAATCCTTTTATACGGGCTACGCCGATGGCGGTTCCCAAATACGGATCTTCGCCCGAGCCTTCCATAACCCTTCCCCAGCGGGCATCACGGCTTATATCTACCATGGGTGCAAAAGTCCAGTTAATGCCTGCAGCCGATGCTTCGATGGCGGCTACCCGTGCCGATTTTTCGATGGCCGTTAAATCCCAGCTGGCAGCTTCACCAAGTGGTATGGGGAATAATGTTTTGTGGCCGTGTATTACATCAAACCCAAAAAGTAAGGGAATGCCAAGCCTTGATTCTTTTACTACCAGCTCCTGTAATTTGCGAACGTTCTCTGCGCCCTTTACATTTAATACAGCGCCTACCAAACCTTTTTTAAGATGGTCGTATTTTAATTTGTTATTACCATTGGTGGGTACCGGCCCGGTTGCATCCCAAAAGCCGTTGTACTGGTTCATCTGCCCTACTTTTTCTTCCAGGGTCATACGCTGCAGCAGCTCGGCTACTTTATCATCGGTACTTTGAGGCTGATTTATTTTTTGCGCAGTTATACAACTTTGGCAAAGTATTAAACAGGCTGTAGCCCAATATTTTATTATGCTGATGTTGATTTTAATCATTTATCTCTTTTTAAAACCTAAAAAATTGAAAAAAGCGGAGGTAAATACCTGAAGAGGTTATTACGATCCGCTTAATTACGATTGCTTATATGAGAAAAACTAACTGCTTAAATAAAAAAGTAAAGCATGTCTATTATTTCTTTATTGATATACCCTTACATAATCTATTTCGTAGGTGGCACTGGTAAAAGCGGGATCTACCGGCCCTCCAAAATTGCCGCCCATAGCCATGTTCAGCAAAATGAAAAAATTATGATTAAAGGGTATGGCATTTGAATTGGCTACGGTATGATACAGTTGGGCATCTACATATATTTTTATTGAAGTAGCGCTCCAATCAACTGCATAGGTATGAAATGCCGTAGTTGCATCGGGTATAATAATGGTATTACCATTGGCGTTTCCCCCCGCATTTCCGGGATAATGAAGAGTGCCGTAAATTTTATTTAAATCACGACCGAGATGTTCTGCAATATCTGTTTCGCCGCAGCCGGGCCAAGGCACGGTATTAATATTACTGCCCAGCATCCATGCTGCAGGCCAGGTACCAACACCCGTAGGAAATTTAGCCCTCACTTCTATCCTGCCGTATTTAAAATCGAATTTATCCTTAGTTAATAGCCTTGCCGATGTGTAGGCGCTGCCACTAAATGGTTCTTTTTTGGCTATGATTTTGAGTACGCCGCCAATTACCACGGCATTATCCGGGCGGCTTGTGTAGTACTGCAATTCATTATTGCCCCATCCCCCGCTGCCGGTGCCAATTTCGTAGCCCCATTTGGCCGGGTCGGGTGCACCATCTACATTAAATTCATCGCTCCATATTAATACAGGCGCAGCTGGCACTACGTTTACAGTAATCAAAATGCTTTTAACAGCAGTAAGGTTGCTACTGCTGCTGGCAGTAACTTTTACGGTAAAAGTATTGGTACCTGCCAACGTGTAACGGTAAGTTACAGCACCTGTTGGCACGGTTTGTATTACGCCATTGCCAAATTCGTATACATAGCTAACGGCATTACCAGCAGTAGCGGTAAACATTACATTGCCGCTGCCATCGGTACTAACTATCGCAGATACCTGCAGATTGGTTGGCGCCGTTCCGGTATTCCCGTTTCCGCTATCACCCTTGCTGCAGCTGCTTAAAATAACAAACAGCAGTATGGGCATTAATTTATTCGTTAAAGCCTTTATCATCTTTTATTTTTTTATCAGTTTCTGATACCATGAGTTCCCATCAGCTCCAATATTACGCAAGTGAATTTGTGTATCGGTAATTGAAAGAATTTCATACACTGTTCCTCCGGTTCCAAAATTAATAATACCGTTACCTGGCACTATGAATTGAATACGGGTTGATTGCGCTGGTGTAGAAGCCGATGTGGCATCCATAAAAATCAGTTTTTTATTGCCGCCGGTGTTTATGGCATAACAACCATCGCCACCTGCAAAACCATAAAACGCTGTGGCTGCTCCTATTGAAAACGATGCTCCTTTATTGTCTATTGACATGAATACATTATCAAGCGCATCTTTTGAAAAAGTGATATCATCATCATAAGCGCATGCCTCACGGGTATTTGGCGGTGCCGCATAATAATTAGGAGTGAAAGACCAATCTGCTCCTACTCCAAAATGCCCACCGGAATTTTTATCGGTTTGCCACACTTTGCTTGTACCATTAGTCAGGTTTTGTAAAATAGCTGTGGGTATCTGAAAGTTTACAAACACTTTTACTTTTTTACTGATTGTAGACATGCTACCTGCTGTGCCGATTGCATTAACCGAAATGGTATATTCTTCGGTGCCGGGATTACCGTAGCGATAAGTAATTACACCGGTAGTAACTATTTGTGGGGCAGTACCATCGCCAAAATCCACTTTATAAGTAAGTGCATCATCTGCTTTAACAACGATATCTACTTTACCGGTACCGTTACCAAATGGATTGGCTGCATTAACACCTTGTGCTACTGCGGTTAAGACAAGATTGGTTGGCGTTTTAATGTTGCCAAAATTATAGGTTTCTTTTTTACAGGCGCTGAAACCGATTACGGTAATCAGCAGCATAAAGAACCACGATTTTTTATTAGTTATCATAATTTTAATTTTATACTATTAATTAAGTGTAATGTCGTCGAAGTAATAAGTAAAGTTGGGCGAGCCATCTCCTGCCGTTCCTAAATCGAATATTAATACAATTTTAGAGTATGAAAGTCCTGGATCAATTGCCGAGAAATCGAATGTTAACTCTTCCCAGGCATTAGCCATAGTGGTAGTTACTTCTCTTTCAAAGAAGATACCGCCGTTGGTTGCATTCTCTACTTTTAACAACAGCTTAGCTCCTACCCTTGGTGAATACACTTTTACTTTAAATGTTCTTAAAGTTGAAAAATTGATGGGGTTAACCAATTCAAGAAAACCACCAGCCCACACTTCGGGTGCGCCTTTTACCATACGTGCCACTTTGGTACTGGTATTAATACCCGATGCGTTTGGATTGTTAACGACCGTTGAATTAGCACCACCAAAATTTATAAATGTATACGGATAGGTTGTTGACTGAAAAGTGATTGGCAACGCCAGATAATTAGGTGTGGTATTGGTTGCTAAGAAATTTACATCATCCCAATAAAAAACTGAGCCAGTACCTGCATTTCCAAAATCAAAGAAAAGAGAACCCATATTATAAGTATAGGTCAAATTTAAAGCTGCTGTGCCAGATGACTGCGTGGCGAAATCAAATATTAAAGTCTCCCAGGTATTTGCAGCCTGCGTCATCGCTTCTGTTTCTACCGAGCGGGTATTATTATTTCTATCTTCCACTTTAAATCGTACTCTTAAACCTGCTGCCGGAGAATACACTCTTACACTCATTTGTGTTTTGGTAGCGGTAAAAGGTAAAGCTGTTAAAAAACCTCCTCCAATGGTAGTACCTGCCCATGTTTGGGCACCATTGGTTTTTTCAGTTTTTTTAACATTGTTTGCCGGAGCTACCGGGTCTGCCGCAGCAGAACTGGAGTTGCCTCCAAAATCGGTTACTTCATAATTTATAGCTGGTAAATCAAATGTTACAGGCAGTGCCAGTAAACTAACCGGCATTTGATTGGTTAATCTGATATCATCAAATAACCAGGTAAAGTTTGGTGATCCGTCACCTGCTGTTCCCAAATCAAAAATCAATACTACTTTATGGTAAGCATTAGTTACGTTAATGGCTCTAAAATCAAAAGCCAGGTCTTCCCAGGCGTTAGCCACGGTACTTGTAGCTTCTTTTTCAAAGAAGATACCTCCGTTGGTGAGGTTTTCTACTTTCAATAAAACCTTAGCTCCTACTCTTGGTGAAAATACTTTCATCCTGAACACTTTATTGGCCGAAAAATTAATCGGATCCATCAATGTCATTAAACTTCCGCCCCAAACTTCGGGTGCATTTTTTACCATGCGGCCAACATTGGCGGTGGTATTAATACCATTCATTTGTGGGTTTGCAATTTTTGTTGCAACACCGCCACCAAAATTGGTAAACGCATAGTTAACTGTTGGTGATTCAAATGTTATAGGTATTACTATAGGATCTACAATATTTACTGTTGTTGTAAAGGTTGTGGTTGCGGCACCGCCACTATAAGCTACTACTCTTAATGTATAAGAACCAACTACTGCGTACACATGATTAACGTTCTGGCCTTCTAAAAAAGACTGGCCGGTTTCGCCGGGTACATCACCCCAAAAAACCCTGAAGAAAGTTTCGTATAAAGCAGTTGCTGATAGATTTACTTTAAAATTATTAGCGGCATCAATGGACCAGGTTACTACCAGATTTTCGGGCGCTCTAAAAGTTACCGTTAGTTTCTGGACAAGTTCTGTTGTTTTGCCGTTAACAGCATGTGCTACAATTCGCACATCATACAATCCTTCGGGATATACATGGGTGGTGCTTTTGCCGGCATCTACTTTTACAGGAGTAGTGCCACCGTGGCCGTAATACACATTGTAAAAAATGGCTCCTTCGCCGTTAGGCACTATGGTTACCAGTCCGCTGTTGTCTTGCGTAATCGTAAATAATACCGAAAGCTTGGCCGGATTTGGCGCTGTGTCTACAAAAGATACATCGTCTGTCTTTATTTTTTGGCAGCCGCTAAAAAGGGCCAGCATAAACAAAGCGCTGAAAAAATATTTTATTATTCTCATAAAAATTAATTTTTATTGTTAATGATTAATAACCTGGGTTTTGTTGTAAACCGGATATATCCACTTCGCCCTGTGGTATTGGAAACAACTCGTGTTTGCCAGTTATAAATCCTAATGAACTCAAAGCAGCCGGCGCTTTGCCTGTTCTTACCAGATCAAAAAAGCGCTCGCCTTCCATAGCAAATTCTAATCTTCTTTCGTTTATAATAGCATCGTACAAAGCAGTACCGCTTGATGTGATGTCGTTTAAGTTATTGCCAAAAGCTCTTTGTCTTACCAGGTTTAAATATTGGCGGGCTTTTAAATCGTTGGCAGCAGTGGCTTTGTTATTTGCTTCGGCAGCCATCAGTAGTACATCTGCATAGCGAATGGTGCGGAAATTATTTGAATAGTTTAATTCAATCTGTCCTGATGTTTCACCCTTGCGTGGCAAATACTTTTGGTTATACAAACCAGTGTTTTTGTAAGGTGCAACCTGGTAGGTTATGTTAAACGCCGGGTTGGCTGTCTTATATGCTTCTATATCTAAAATAGTACCTGCTTTTCTTTGATCTCCAGCTGCGTAAGCTGCGGACAGGTTTGCCGTTGGTAAATTAGTACTCCATCCCGGACTGTAAGGCATGGCAGCCGATCCGTTAAGACCACGAATACCACATTGCTGTACCGAAAAGTTTCCTTGTCCACGGGTAACATGTGCCCAATCGTAAGTCGCTGATCCATTTGAATACTGTATTTCAAAAACTGCTTCTGGGCCGTTTTCGCCACTTGGTAAAAAGATGGAATTGAAATTGGTTACTAAGCTGTATTTGCCAATTACATTTTCCAACATCAAAGCTGCAGCATCATATTTTTTCTGATATAATAATACTTTACCCAGTAAAGCCTGAGCAGCGTACCTGGTAGCTCTGCCTTGATCTGCCTGAGCAATAGGTAATACGGCAATAGCATCGGTTAAATCTTTTTCAATTTGTGTGTACACTTCAGCTTTGGTAGAGCGTGGAATCGTACCTGACTCGGCCAGAGTTAATCTTTTATCAACAAACAACGGCACGCCACCATACATTTTTACCAGCGTAAAGTAGTAATAGGCCCTTAAGAAATATAACTCACCATACAAAGCATCTTTACCGGGAAAAGTAATGGTTTGATCGGCCAGGTTTTTGGCTTTATACTGATGTAAGTAATTTACTCTGTTAATTCCTTCGTAGTTCGACTGCCATAAATCGGCCAATGTTGAATTCACCGGGCCGTAGGTAAAATCATCTATTTGCTGCAAGGACAATACATCCGAAGCGCTTTCGCCACCTGTTACTGAATTGTCTGATGCCATATCACTTACAGGCACAATTTGATTGAGCCATTGCAAAGGCGCATAAGCGGCAACCGCCATAGCACGGTAATCAGCTTCACTTTTCAGGTATTCCTGATCGGTGATTTTAAAATCATCTTTTGGATTATAATCAACCCATTTGTTACAGGAAATAAATACGATGCTCAGCATCAGCATTCCTACTATTTTTATTTGTAATTTTTTCATTTTATATATTATTTTCTAAGTGAATTAAAATCTGATATCCAGTCCCACGGCATATGTTCTGGCCTGTGGATACGCTCCCCTATCAACACCTACGTCGCCAAGACCCGCTGCAATTTCAGGGTCGAAGCCGGTGTATTTAGAGAATGTAAATGCATTCTTTACCTGACCATAAACACGCAGGCCTTTAAATACTTTCATTACTGGTTTAAGTTGCACGTTATATCCTAAAACAATATTCCTGATTTTTATAAAAGAGCCGTCCTCAACATACCTGTCAGAAACACGGCTGTTGTTGTTAGCATCTGTAAAAGAATACCTAGGATTGCGAGCATCATTTGTTGTACCCGGACCTGTCCAACGGTTTAAAACACTTCTGAATTTGTTGGTATAGTTGGCGTTTCTTTCTAAAGCTCTGTACACATCATTACCCGAAGAAGCATAAGCTAGAGCAGATAAATCGAAATTTTTATACTCGAGGTTTAGATTCCAACCAATAGTAAATTTTGGAAAAGGATTACCTATCTGGGTTTGATCTTTAGAGTCAATCACATTATCACCATTCAGATCAGCGAATTTTATATCGCCGGGCTGTGCGCCTGTTTGTGTAGGACTGGCGGCAATTTCTGCATAAGATTGAAATAAGCCGGCAGTTTTATATCCGTAGTAGTAGAAAGGTGTTTTGTTTTTTTCGAATACCGTAACGGTTTGCGACTGGCCGTTGAAATAACCACCACCTGTGATTCGTGCTGTTCCTTCGCTGTTAGTTGCCGTTACTAAGTTCTTAACCGTAGTAAATGTAACACTGGTAGATACTTTCAGGTCTTTTCCTATTCTGTCTTTATATCCTACCATAATATCTACACCACTTGATTTGGTAGAACCAATATTGGCAGATGGTGCCGGGATAGTACCCAATGTTGGCGAAAGAGATGGAACATATAATAAGCCCTTGGTCTTTTTCTCAAAATAGTCGGCCGAAATATTGAATTTGTTTTTATAAAAATTCATATCAAAACCAATATTCATTTGGGTTTGTGTTTCCCAGGCCAATTGGTCGTTACCCAATGAACCTAAAGTAGCACCCGACATAAAATTGTTGCCAAATGTATATCCAATACTGTTTCCCGATCCATACAGTGATGCCAGATAATCAGTTTGAATTGTTCTGAACTGGGGGCTCACTTTATCATTACCCAGCGAACCGTAGCTACCTCTTATTTTTAAGAAATTAATTAAATTAGATTTAAAAAAGTTTTCCTTGCTTACAACCCAGCCCAGTGAACCTGATGGGAAGAAAGCCCATTTATTATCCTTACCAAAGGCGGTAGATCCGTCTCTGCGGGATGTTACAGAAGCCAGGTATTTGCCCTTATAGTCGTAATTAATTCTGCCAAATAAAGAAGCATTTCTGGTACGATATTGTGAAGAAAAACCGGTACTGGCATTTAAGTTAGTTGCAGTATTGTTACCGGTTGCAGATGTATAGTCGGCAAATTCCCAGCTATTAAAAGGTACATCCTGGCGGCTTGAGCCAGCAAAGTTTCCGCTTGACTGGGCTATTGAAACACCGGCTACGGTTTCAAATGAATGATTTTTAGCCAGTTTAAAATCATAAGATCCAAATAATTCGTAGGTAAAAGTATTGTATGTTGATTTTTGCTGAGCTACACTATTGTGTCGTCCGGTAACTGTGGTTCCATCGCCGTTCATCGAGTTATCTACATTGTTTAACCCGTAAAATACAAGCGGCGTAAATGTTTTGGAATTATCATCATACTTTGTATAACCATAACGTGTGGTTATTTTAAAGTTCTTCATCACATCATATTGAAACTCAAATTTTCCGTATAATTTATTGCCTCGGTTTTGATTGTAGGTATTCTCCAGTTTTGTAAGTGGATTAAATACTTCGGACAACAACAAGTTGCTGAAACCATATTGGCCAACGGTATTGGGTACTGCATTATACACCGGAACTGTTGGATCGAAATTTATAGCACTACCCAAAATGCTGTTAAATGAGTTTTCCTGTACAGCTTTTGAACTCAGGTTTACATAATTGGCATTTAAAATAAATTTAAGTTTTGGGGTAAGGTCAAAAGCAACGTTACCACCAAAGTTAATACGGTCAAATTTAGATTTATCAATTCCGCCAACAACACCGCCCTGGCTTAAATAAGCGCCCGATAAAAAATAAGTTATTTTATCAGAACCTCCTCTGGCTGTTATACCATGGGATTGGGAAGGCGCATTTTTAAATACCTGCTTTTGCCAATCGGTTCCCACACCAACTTTCGACAAATCGTCGAAAATGATATTGCCACCAGATAAAGTACTTCCTTCATTTACCATAGCAGCATATTCGGCGCCATTTAATAAAGGAACAGAACTAATTACCTCCTGAATACCATAAGTACTGCTAATGCCAAATTCTGTTTTCTGATTCTTCCGTCCGGTTTTAGTTGTAACAATAATAACACCGTTACCGCTCTTTACACCATAAATGGCAGCAGTAGCAGCATCTTTCAACACGTTAATACTTTCGATATCGGCAGGATTAATAGAATTTAAATCTCCCTGCGTTTGTGGCACCCCATCAACTACTATCAATGGATCGTTACCGGCATAAGACGGAACACCTCTTATTATAATAAGGGGGGCCGCACCTGGCGAACCACTCCTCACTACGTTAACACCAGATGCGCCTTGAATGGCATCATCAACCCTTGTTGGTTTTTGTTTTTGAACTTCTTCGCCTTTTATAGTGGTTATTGCACCCGAAACCTTGGTAACTCGCTGTGTACCGTAACCAATAACAACTACCTCATCCAAACTGGTAGTCATTTCATCCATAAACACAGTTTGGTCACCTGCTTTGTTAACTTGTACGGTTACCGGAGACATACCAACATATGAGAAAGACAACCTCCCTCCTTTGGCAATTGAAATGGAATAAGTACCGGCTGCATTGGTAGAGGTTGAGTTTTTTGTACCCTGTACGGTTACGGTAACTCCTTCTACCGGATTTCCGGTTGACCGGTTTAGTACTTTACCGGTAGCTGTAATGTTTTGTGCAATGGCCTGTTGAAGAAAAGTACCTAATATAATACTCAGGCACAGTAGTGTGGCTTTTAATTTCATATAGCTTTGTTTATTTTGAAAATTTGTGTTAAAACTTCGAGTGTAAATATACTTATAGATACTACAGTTGAGAAATAAACCGCCACATCATTACTACACCAATAATTCTAACTAATTGATTATCAGCAATAATAAAGTACGTCATTACTACATCATATAAATAAACTACCTTCACAAAGCAATAATATCGCCATATGAAGAAGTTTTGCCTGTTAGTTTTTTTGCCGCTACAGATAATAGCCCAAAATACCATCGGTTTTCCGGATATTATCAACTATTCAAAGCAGGTTTATAATGCAGGATTGCAAAACTGGGATATAAAACAAGATGGAAACGGCATTATCTACCTCGCTAATAATGAAGGTTTATTAACCTTTAACGGCCGTAAATGGAAAATTCATCCGCTACCCAACAAGACAATAGTACGCTCCTTAGCTATAGGTAAAGATAACCGGATATACGTGGGCGGTCAGGATGAACTTGGTTATTTCGCTGCCGCTGATAATGGAATACTTACCTATTTTTCACTCACTAATAAACTAAGTGCCGGGGATAAATCATTTGGCGATGTTTGGGACATAGTTACCGTTAATACCGATATTTTTTTCAGATCAACGCATAAAATTTTCAAATTTTCAAATCAAGGTGCTGTTGCAGTGTATAAAGCCAGCTCCGAGTGGTCGTACATAAGTCAAGTAAATGGGCAATTATATGCTCATGATTATAAAACAGGGTTATTAAAGTTTGAGAATTCCGTTTGGAATCCGCTGTCAACTAATAATATTTTGCCACTTAATGAACCGGTGACTTCTATTTTATCCATTCGCAATGACAGCGCTTTGGTGACAACGCTTAAGAACGGCATGTACCTCATTTCTAAATCGGGAGTTTCGAAACTCCCTTTTAACAATGAAAGTCTTTTTAAAAATGAGCGGGTGTATGCCGCAACCAAAGTAAACAACAATTGGTTTGCTTTTGCCACCAATAACAACGGTATTTATATCACTGATATCGCTGGAAATATTATTCAGCATTTTTCACGTACCGAAGGTTTACAAAACAATAATGTGCTTAGCATTTATTACGATAACCAGGGAAACCTGTGGCTGGGATTGGATAACGGTATTGATTTTATTGCCTACAACAGTTCTATTAAACAGATAAAACCCTTATTGCAAGAGGGTTCTGGCTATACCAGCTTAATTAAAGATAATAGATTGTATCTCGGTACCTCCAATGGTTTGTTCAGCGTTCCAATTCAAAATGAAAGAGACCTTAGCTTTAACTTAGGCAATTTTACGGAAGTGAATAATACCAAAGGCCAAACCTGGAGTTTGACTAATATTAATAATCAGCTTCTGTTAGGGCATCACGAAGGGGCGTTTACTATACAGGGTAACACTGCTATTCCAATTTCTGAAAAACGCGGTGTTTGGAATTTTAAACCTATCAGCAATACGTTTCCCACGGCCCAAATGATAGCCGGTGATTACAACGGCTTGGCAGTATTTGATTATGCAAACGGGCAATTTAACTTCTCACATCAGATACCCGATTTTGTAGAATCGTCGAGGTATACCGCTATTGACGCTGATAAGAATATTTGGGTTTCACACCCCTATCATGGTGTTTTTAAGATTACGGTAAACGGTGCCGGCGGTTATTCCAGCTCATTGTATGCCGAGCCTAAGGGCCTGCCCGCAATACTCAATAATCATATTTTTACTATTAAAAATGAGCTGGTAGCAGGTACCGAAAAAGGCATTTATGTATACAACAAAAAGAAGGATCTATTTGAGTTATCTCCATTTTACTTGAAAGTATTGGGTAACCAAAGTATCCGCTATTTAAAAGAAGATACAGATGGCAATATTTGGTTCATTCATGAAAAAACGCTGGGTGTTATCGACTTTTCAAATAAAGAGCCTGAGCTGATCTATATGCCCGAGTTGAATAACAAAATGCTCAGTGGTTTTGAATTCATTTACGCTGTTAACAAAAATAATATTTTTCTGGGCGGAGAAAAAGGGTTCATACATATCAATTACGAAAAATACAAACAGACAAAGATTAACCTTGGGGTACAGATAAGATCTTTAGTTATTATAGGCCAAATCGATAGTGTTTTATTTGGTGGATATTATCAAACAGGAAAACAAGAACAGCATGCTAAAAAAATTCCGGTAATCAGCTATCAATGGAAAACGCTACGCTTTGAATACTCGTCAACTCTTTTTGGGGGTCAGTCTAATCTGGAATTCAGCTATCGGCTTAAAGGCTATGATGACAAATGGAGCGAATGGACAAATAGAACAGAGAAAGAATACACCAATATTCCGCCTGGCAAATTCAGCTTTGAAGTAAAAGTGCGTAATAATCTGGGCAATGAATCGGCTGCATCGGTTTATACTTTTAAAATACTGCCGCCATGGTACAAGTCGAACTGGGCAAAGGTTTTATACCTCATTCTATTTCTGTTCAGCCTTTTTATCATATATAAATGGCAGGAAAAAAAATTCAAACTTCAACAAATCAAATTTAATGAAGAGCAAGCGAAGCAATCTTATATACATGAGCTTGAACTGAGCAAAACCGAAACGGAACTGGTGGCTGTAAAAAATGAAAAACTGGAATCGGATATAAATTTTAAGAATTCGGAACTGGCATCTTCGGCGATGCACCTGGTGCAAAAGGGCGAGCTGGTTGCAAAGATAAAAGGCGAATTGAATCATGTAATGAAAGAAATTAACAATCCACAAGCGGTTAAAGAATTAAAAAAATTAATTAAAACCATTGGCGAAGATGATAATACCGATAATGAGTGGGAAAAATTTACGCAACATTTTGATAAAGTACACAGCGATTTTATTGTTGAACTAAAAGAGAAACACCCCGATGTATCGAACAATGAAGTAAAATTATGTGCTTATTTACGTATGAATTTATCTACTAAAGAAATTGCACAGTTGATGAATATTTCGGTAAGAGGCGTGGAAGTAAGCCGATATCGTCTTCGAAAAAAACTTGGATTGGTTACCGAAACCAATTTATTCGACTACCTGATTAATATGCAAAATGAAGCCTCATAATTTTCAAAAATTATAGAGCTATTTTGCTACATATTTTTTAATGTCTTTGTTTTCTAAAACAATATTATCAGCGCCATTAACTCCGGTTAAAAAAATGGCTCGCCCAAGTTCATTAGACGTTACTGCACTGTTGGTCATTAATGATTTTACGCCGGGATATATCCAGCGCATCAGCTTATAAGTCATATTTGGTTCTGCACGTTTTTCAACAGGATAAATGTATCCCGGGCGAAAAATATAAAGTTGTTTAAACTGAAGCCGAAGTAAATGATTTTCGGCAATACCCTTAAATCGGGCAAAAGACATCCTGCTTTTTTCCTTTTGATCGGCGCCTGCACCGCTTAAAAAACAAAAAGTTGCCTGCGGACTTAATTCCTTTAATAATGTTGCAAATGCGTTGGTATAATCAACTGTTATGGTTTTAAAATCGGCATTTGAAACAGCACGTGTATAAACACCAATACAGAAATAGGCTATGTCTTTGTTTTTAAACTGCTCCTTTATAGCGCCATAGTTGGCAAAATTATGGTGTACCAGCTCGGTAAGCTTTGGGTGACTTACACCCGTTGGCCTTCGTACTATACTAGTTACAGTTTCAATTTGGGGGCTGTTCAGGCATTCTTTAAGCACTATACCTCCAATCATACCCGATGCGCCCGCAATAATTACGTTCTTCATAATACTTAAGGTAAAACAAAAAACCCAATATTACTATTGGGTTTTGTATCTAAAGTTAATCCTTTATTTCTCTTCCGGATCTTCGGGCTCAGTTGCATCCGTGGTATCTGCTTCATCGGTTTCGGTGGCTTCGGTTTCTATAGCCTCCTCGGTACCTTCTTCAACTACAATTTCAGCTACAATTACATTACCATCTTCATCCAAAAGAACTACATCTTCTTCTTCTTTCTCATCCAGTTTGGTAATGGCTGCAATTTCATCGCCTTCATCAACCCTTATCAGTTTAACGCCCTGTGTTGCACGGCCTTGTTCCCTTATTTGATTTACCGCCATGCGGATGGTTACACCGCTAACGCAGGTAATCATTAGGTCATGAGCCTCGGTTACGGCTAATAAACCAACCAATGAACCGGTTTTAGCTGTTACGCTGATAGTTTTAACACCCTTACCACCACGGTTGGTGATGCGGTAATTATTTTCACCGGTTTCGGGATCGTCTAAGTGAGTACGTTTGCCGTATCCTTTTTCGCTAACCACCAACACGGTGCTATCTTTATCATCCTTGCTTACGCAGATCATGCCTATTACTTCGTCTTTTAAACTATCAACCGTAATACCTCTTACTCCAATTCCTCCACGTCCGGTTGCTCTTACTTTTTCCTCAGGGAAACGAATGGCACGACCGCTTTTTATCGCCATCATTATATCGCAATTACCATCGGTAAGTTTGGCTTCTATCAACTGATCGCCTTCGTTAATGTTAATGGCATTAATACCGTTCTGGCGTGGGCGACTAAAATCTTTTAATCTTGATTTATTGATGATACCCTGTTTGGTACATAATAAGATGTAATGATTATTGATAAATTCTTCATCATCAAAACTCTTTACACTGATTATTGCCCGCACTTTATCTTCCGGCGGAATTTGTATCATGTTCTGTAATGCCCTGCCCTTACTGGTTTTATCGCCTTCGGGTATTTCGTAAACCTTCAACCAAAAACACCTACCCATTTCAGTAAAGAACATGAGGTTATGATGCGTTGAGGCTACAAACAGGTGTTCAATATAATCTTCCTGGCGGGTGCTGCTGCCTTTGGCTCCGCGGCCACCACGCCGTTGCTGACGGTAATCATCGGCCGAAGTACGCTTAATATAACCCAAATGAGAAATGGTTACTACCACATCCTCGTCTTCAATCAGATCAAGCATATTTATTTCATCGCCTGCAAAAACAATCTCCGATTTACGCTCATCGCCAAACTTTTCTTTTACTTCCAGCAGCTCAGTTTTGATAATATCGTAGCGCATATCTTCATTAGCCAATATTTCTTTTAAATGATCAATCAACTTCATAATTTCGGCATGTTCTGCACGAATCTTGTCAATCTCCATTCCGGTAAGGCGCTGCAAACGCATTTCCAGCACGGCTTTGGCCTGTATCTCACTCATGCCAAAACTGGCCATCAAACCTTCCTGCGCAATATTTGGTGTAGTTGATTCACGAATAAGTTTAATCACCGCATCCAGGTTATCCAAAGCGATAATATACCCTTCCAAAATATGAGCACGCTCCTCGGCCTTACGTAATTCAAATTGTGTACGCCTAACAACTACCTCATGACGGAACAATACAAACTCACTGATCAAATCCCGCAGGTTTAAAATCCGGGGCCTTCCTCTTACCAGTGCTACATTATTTACACCGTAACTGGTTTGTAATTCGGTTTGTTTATACAGATGATTGATAACCACCTGCGCTACCGCATCTTTTTTAAGATCAACAACAATACGGGTGCCTTCTTTATTATTACTCTCGTTATTTACATCGCTGATGCCCTCAATTTGCTTATCGTTGATAAGGTCACCAATCTTGGCAGTTAAATTATCACGGTTTACCTGGTAAGGCACTTGGGTGATGATGATTTTCTCACGGCCAGTCTTTGTTATTTCAATATCTACTTTACCACGCAACACTACCCTTCCACGACCGGTTAATAAACCTTCTTTTACGCCTTCAAAACCATAGATTACACCGCCTGTAGGAAAATCAGGGCCTTTTACATATTGTATCAGCTCTTCGCAGGTAATTTCTTTATTGTCGATGTATGCAATACAACCATCAATAACTTCGCTCAGGTTATGCGGCATCATATTGGTGGCCATACCCACGGCAATACCACTGCTACCGTTAACCAGCAACTGCGGAATACGGGTTGGCAATACCGTTGGCTCCTGTAACGAATCATCAAAATTGAATTGGTAATCTACCGTCTCTTTCTCAATGTCTTCCAGCATGGCTTCTGCAAACTTCTGCATACGTACCTCGGTGTAACGCATGGCAGCCGGTGGATCCCCATCTTCGCTGCCAAAATTACCCTGTCCGTCAATCATCTTATAACGCATGGCCCAGTCTTGCGCCATACGTACCATGGTTTGGTAAATAGCGCTATCACCATGTGGGTGAAATTTACCCATCACTTCTCCTACAATACGGGCCGATTTCTTATAAGGTTTATTGCTGTTATTGCTAAGCTCGTTCATACCGTATAAAACACGGCGGTGAACGGGTTTTAGTCCATCCCGTACATCGGGTAAGGCACGCCCTACGATTACACTCATCGAGTAATCAATGTAGCAGGATTTCATCTGTTCTTCGATATTTACAGGGATAATCCGTCCACGGTTATTATCGTCGCCACCGTTATCTAAGGGCAGGTTTTCTTCGTTTAAATTGTCGTTATTTTCCATATTTTTTTCTAGTGTGCGAAAGTACCGATTTTAACCCGTTATTCCGCATAAAAAAGGGTGTTTTTGAGGGTTATTTTTACACATTTTTTTGGTGTTTGTGGATAGAATCGCAGATTAATCAGATTGCATTGATTAACGCTGATTATACACAGTTTTAACGTATCCTTTCTGCGTAATCTGCGTTTCAATCAGGTAATCAGCGATTCATTCTTTAACTTGCCGCAAAACATACTATTTGAAAACGATTGTACTTATTGGCGCCGGAAAATCGGCCACGGTTTTAATTGATTATTTGATTGCTGAAGCCGAAACGAACAACTGGAAATTTATAATTGCGGACAGTAACCGTGAGCAGATTCTATTAAAGACTAACAACTCCAAATTTGCTGAAGCGGTGCAACTGGATGTTACCAACGAAAAACAACGGGGCGACCTGATACAAAGAGCACATGTCGTTATTTCGATGATGCCCCCCACCCTGCATTTTCTGGTGGCTAAGGATTGTGTGGAGTACCGCAAGCATTTATTGACGGCTTCTTATTTAGATGATAAGATGAAGAGCCTCAAAGAAGAAATAAGCAACCGTAAACTATTATTCATTTGCGAAATGGGCCTCGACCCCGGTATTGACCATATGAGCGCCATGAAGATCATAAATGATATAAAGGCAGCAGGTGGAAAAATAACTTCTTTTAAAAGCCATTGTGGTGGCCTTGTTGCGCCGGAGAGTGATGATAACCCCTGGCATTATAAAATCAGCTGGAATCCCCGTAATATAGTAATGTCGGGGCAATCGGGCGCTGTGTACAAAGAGGATAATGAAACCAAAACGATTGAATATGCCAACCTGTTTGATTGCAGTAATGAAATTGTTTTTGACGGACTGGAAGGACTGGCATATTACCCCAACCGTGATTCGTTGGGTTATATAACAACGTATAAACTGCCCGATACCGCTACTTTTTTAAGAACCACTTTACGCCACGTTGATTTTTTTAAGGGATGGAACGCCATTGTACAAGCTGGTTTAACAAATGAAACTGAACCCATAGAAACTGCCGGGTTAACTTATGCCACTTGGTCGGCGCCTCTTAAGCCGTTTGTGAGTGCTGAGAATGAATCAATGCTGCAGTACTTGGGTTTGTTTGATGAAACGCCTGTGTCTTCAACAGCCAAATCATCGGCAGATATTTTACAATCTTTGGTGGAAAGCAAACTAAAAATGGAAGAGACAGATAAGGATATGATTGTGATGCTGCATGAGTTTGAATATAAATTGGAGGGAAAGCAGAAAACACTAAAAAGCTGTTTAATTGTTACCGGAGAAGATAGCTTGCGTACTGCCATGGCTAAGACGGTTGGTTTACCACTTGGTATTGCCGCTAAACTTATTTTAAACGATACATTAAAGCTGAAAGGATTGCATATTCCTATTGTAAAGGATATTTATGAACCCGTGCTGGCAGAACTGAAAAAAGCAGGGATAGCTTTTGTGGAAAACAGTTGATGATAAAAAATATTTTGTTGTACGTATAAGTTTTATATCTTTGTGGTATAAACTTGTTTTATGGACGCAAAGATCACAGTAAGCTTTGATGAAAACGTTATTAACAGGGCCAAACGCTATGCCGAAAATAACAATATA
>JBBKXU010000114.1:0-2709 GCA_037969645.1 Ferruginibacter sp.
CTCTTTTACTTCTTCATAATCGCCTTTAGCAGCAGCTTCCATCATCTCATCGAGCAATTCAATGCTTACTTCACTAAAATTGTTTACGAAGTTCAACGGGTTCTGTATTTCATGTGCAATGCCGGCGGTGAGTTCTCCAAGGCTGGCCATTTTTTCTGCTTGTACCAATTGGGACTGGGTGGATTTTAAATTGGCAAGCGTTTGTTCTAGTACTGTATTCGCTTTTTGTTTTTGACGGTTGTTTCTGTAAAAAATGAAGGCGAGTATTGATAACAGCCCCAATCCAATAAATAGAGCGGTAGTCCGCACTTTACTTTTAAAGGCAGCATTTTTCTGTGCCTCTTTTTCTAACCGCATCTGTTCTTCAAAGTTGGTGTTCTGAAATTGTGTCATTTTATCACTGTATTCTTTATACAGGCTGTCGCTTAATGATTTTGCAAGGGTAAGATAAGCCAATGCACTATCTGCATTGCCCTGCATTTTCCATGCTTCAGAAACCAGGTTTGCAGTAGTACTTATGAAGCCTCCTACTTTTAACTTAAGGGCTAATTGATAAGCATTATTGGCATAGTATTTCATTGAATCGGCCTGCCCTGTTTTTTGATAAAAACGGGCCAGAGAAATGGTAGTGCCTATTTCACCTGCCATATTGTTTTGTTCAATGTTTACCAGCAACCCTTTTTTATAGTAATTCAACGCTGAATCAAGCTGCCCTTTTTTAAAAAATACGTCTCCAATATCTCTTAAAATAAACCCTTCATAATCCTTATAGCCACTAAGTTTTGCATTTTCCAATGCCCGTTTACTATAAATAAATGCGGAGTCTAATTTTCCAATGCCAGAATAGATAGAGCCAATATTCATGTTACTGGTTGTTAAACCAGATTGAGAGTGCAGTTCTTCCGATATCCGTATTTCTTCTTTATAGTATTCAATGGCCTTTTCCTTGTTACCGGCACCTCTATAAGTATTTCCTAATTGATGAAAGATGTTCAGCAAATATGACTTTCTGTACTTTCCGGGTTCGGTCGCAAACTCTTGCTCTTTGAGTATGTAGGCATTTTTTTCACTTTTTTCATCTTGTATAATGGCCAGTGCTTCATTACACAGTTTAAGGCTGAGTGAAAAATTGGCTTGCTTTTGAACTATATAAGCTTTGTTTAATAATAAACGTGCAGTCCAAAGTGGTTGAGTTATTTTGTTGGCCATTGCCATTGCCGCATCTGTGTACTGCATGGCACTATCCCTGTTGCTCTCCATGTAATAATTTGCAAGGTTATCAAGCGTAGCCATCTTTACAGTGTCGTTTACAGCATTTTTTAATGCGGTGTGCAGTTTGTCTAATTTCTGCTGCTGCGATTGTGCAGTGGTAAAAAATGGCAGTAACAGCAGCAAGATAATTTTCGGTAATAATTTAGGATGCATACTTAGTATATAGGTAATTGTATTATAAATGTTGATCCTTCCCCTTCTTTCGTCTGCACCTTTAACTCCCCGCCATGTGCTTTAATAATATCATAGGCCAAACTCAATCCTAAACCCGTTCCCTGGCCGGTAGGTTTGGTAGTAAAGAAAGGTTGAAAGATTTTATCCAGCACTTTTTGAGGAATGCCGTTGCCATTATCAGCAACTTTTATCTCGGCCCCCCTCGTTCCTCCCGGTGGGGGGATGATCAGCTTCGTAGAAACGGTAACGGTTGGTTCATAATCTGTAATGCCTGATTTCTTCTTTTCATCCACCACATAGAAAGCATTCGTAATTAAATTCAAAATCACCCTTCCAATATCTTGCGATATAATATTGATGTTGCCAATGTTTTCATCAAAATCTGTTTTTAAAGTAGCATTGAAAGACGTGTCTTTTGCTCTAAAGCCATGATAGGAGAGACGTAAGTATTCATCCGCTAAAGCATTGATGTCTGTAGGCTCTTTTTTGCCACCGCCGGCTTGACTGTGTTGCAACATCCCTTTTACAATGGCATCAGCACGTTTGCCGTGGTGGTTTATTTTTTCATTGTTCTGAAAAATATCATTTAATATTTCATCCTGTTCGTCACTTTTTAATTTTGATTTTTGACTTTTTAATTCTTCAATCAATTCATTATTTACTTCACTGAAGTTGTTAACGAAGTTCAACGGGTTTTGAATTTCATGGGCAATACCTGCGGTTAGTTCTCCCAGCGATGCCATTTTTTCTGATTGGATGAGTTGGGATTGGGTGGATTTTAAATCATCCAATGATTGTTTTAATTCTGCTGTACGTTCAATTACTTGTTTTTCTAACTCTATTTTTTGCTGTGCTATTAATTCTCTTTTTTGAATTTCCTGTTCTTTAGCCAATTGTTCTTTTTCTAATTTCTCCTGAGATATCCTCCTTTCCTGAAATGCGTATTTTTTAAATAAGACCCATGAAATTGCCACTGTAAGCCAAAGTACACAAACGCCATTTACCCTACCAAAAAGATTTGAATAAACTGCCATGTCATTTTTTACAGAAACAATAAAAATGGCGCTTAATTGCAATAAGGTGAATGCCAGAATCGAAATCGCAAAAGGAATTACACCTATAAGAAATGCCTTGTTCTCCCGGCTGCGGTTTAGTAGAAAGAGCATGATTGTAATTACAAAACTTAACATTAAAACAGGGTAAATGATATTTCCAGTTGAGTAAAGTATAGCAGAGGCCATGTTATTAGTAACAGTATATGGA
>JBBKXU010000115.1:0-5960 GCA_037969645.1 Ferruginibacter sp.
TTATCACTGCAAATTTAACTAATATTGATGTTTTGAATTTAAATGGGATGCAAAGTCCTGCCCAATCTGCCATAATAATGCCATAAATGGTCTTTAGGTTTTTATTAACGTAAATATCCGACAGATTTAAATATTCAATGGTTAAACATTGTATATTTGTCGCTAATAAGGCTGATAAACATGTTTTAAACGAATGATGACAACTAAAATTAATAAGCGGTATAAAAAATGGTTGCTGGCACTATTTGTGCTGTTACTGGGAGCGGCGGGAGCTATCTGGTACATTTTTACAGAAAAATTTACTGATACGGTGGAAGTGAAAGCCGATTATAGCGTTAATGCTATGGATTTCATTAAAGAATTTCAAAACGACATGACAGGCGCCAATAAAAAATACTCGGAAAAGATCATTGTTGTTAATGGATTTGTTTCGGAAGTGGAAGCTGTAGATACTACTGCCAATATAAAAATGATTGATACCGCAACCAATGCTTACATCATATTTGCGTTTCAAAGGCAGCATCTTACAGAAGCTACACAAATGAAAGCCGGAGATAAAGTATCCATAAAAGGAAGTTGCAGTAATGGAGCCTTCAGCAATATTCTGGAAACCGAATACATTACTTTTAAACGCTGTGCCGTTAATAAATAATTTTAAACCTAAAAATAAAAATCAAACAAATGAAAAAAACAATACTCTCTCTGGCATTAGTGCTTACAACCGGTTTGCTGTTTGCTCAAAAGAAAACAACAACATCGGCTGTTATTAATTTTGATGCAACAACCAGTTTAGATGCTTTGCCTAAGGCCGAAAATAAAACAGTAATTGCGTCGCTTGATACAAAGACCGGTAAACTTGCTTTTGAAGCGGTGATAAAGAACTTCGCATTCAGTAATCCACGTATACAGGACCATTTTAATAATGCTGGCTGGATGGACAGTGAAAAATTTCCAACCGCCACTTTTACAGGCAATATCGGTAATACAAAAGCTGTTAAGTTTACCACTGATGGTGTGTATCCTGTTACCGTAAAAGGCAACTTGTCCATACATGGTGTTACTAAAGAAGTAGCGACATCGGGAACAATAACAGTAACCGGAAGTAAAATCAATGCAACTGCCGATTTTTCTGTAAAGTTGGAAGACTATGGTGTTAACGGCCCTGCTGTTGGTGCCGGAAAAGTTTCAAAAGAACCTAAGATTACTGTTTCTGCAGATTTTTAATAAGTAGCTTCTTAAATTTTAAAAAAGCATTTGTTTCGTCAGAAACAAATGCTTTTTTGTTTTAATCAGCTTCAGCAAGTTCTTTTAATGCTTTCATTACCGGGTTTTCGTCGCCTTGCGGAGCTTCTTGTACAGCATTTGGCCTGTTATCTTCCTGAATGATCTCAAGCTGTGTATAGCCATCCTGCTCAGTTAAAACATAGCTCATTATAAAATAGTTTTCTGGTTTGTCGTCAAGGTCGGGCCTGGGTGCAAACAAACTGTACTTAACCAATTGGCATGGCTTGTATTCAAAGACTTTGCCCCATTGTTCAAATACTTTGCCATCCCATTCGGTTCGAAATTTGATATCGCTGCCAGTTTCCCAGCTTGTTAACAGATCGCTGCCGTATTGCCAAATTTTTACCTGTTCGGCTTTGGTAACAGTATCCCAAACTTTTTGAATGGTGGCATTGATCTTAATTGTTGAAATATTTGTTGGCATAGTTCTCTTTTTTGTTTTAACAAGCGGCTACAATATATGACGTGGTAAATAGTTATTTTTTATCTTCCTCCAAATTGTCAAGTTCGGGGGAAGCCATTACTCTGGAAACAAAATGCATCGTTCCTTGTTTTTTCCAAACTCTTGTTGCAAAAACAATTCCGATTATTAATCCAGTAAGCGCAATCATTATCGCAATAACCAGTCTTAATGAAGTTTCGTTTGAAAAATAGATACAGGCGCCAATAACCAGTCCCAATAAAAGTGGAGATGCAACAATTTGTAACCACCCAACAATTTCTGTGAAGTAGTCAAAAGGAGTCATTTCATCTTTTTTTATTTCACTATCGTTCGTTTTTTCTGTCATTGATTAAACTTGGTTAGTACTTTACGACTAACATAAAGTTAATAACAAGATATTAAACATTTATTACAACGTTGGGGTTAAAAAATAGTTTTGTGCAGCTTATAATAGGAAGTTGCCAAAACGGCCATTGAGCCACTATCAAAACGCAGATGCTTTTTAAATAACCATGTTATCTAGCTAAATTGGGTCTAGGTATTTAAAGGGTACTTTTTGAAAGCTTAGAAGCCAGTTTTAGCTCCATTGATGCAAGCAATATCAAAATAATAATTTCAGCTATGAAGTAAAGTAAACCAATTATAGTTAACCTGTTAAAGTGGTAAACAACAAAGCCTATGGTGATAAAACAGTAAAACAGGTTGGCATAAGCAATGATGTACAGAAATGGGCTCCAGTTATTTTTACGTAACAGAAAATTTAAAAAAGAGTAGATAGAAAGACAGCAAGCCATTATCGCAAAAAAATAAAGTATGTTTTTTGGCATACCAACTTCATTTTGAAAATATACTAACAACACACCTAACATAAAAGCTGAAAGCAGTGCACCTAAACTATCAATTAAAAAAAGCTTTTTGGGATTTAAAAACAATGCCTTCATTAGTCTATTTATTTATTGCCCTAATTTAATTTGACGTGTTCTTTATTACAATGATTTTTTCATGGTTTTTCAATCTTCAGCTTTTCAAACAAGTCATCCTTCTCCAATTCTCTCACTGCTCCGGCAGCAAGTCCATCAAGTTGCAGATCTTCAATACTAATCCGTATCAATCTTTTGCATTTGTGTTTAATAGCAGCAATCATTTTGCGTACCTGATGGTATTTGCCCTCGGTAATGGTAATAAGCAACCAGGTAAAAGGATCGTAAGCGGTTAAGCGGGTTCCAAGCTCATACAGTTTTTCAGGCTCAGTTACAATATGTACGTCGCAGGCTGGGGTAGTGTACATAACGCCAGTTTTTATGCGGATAGTTACTCCGGTCTGTAGCCGCTTTAAATTCTCTTCACTAATCCGATTGTTTATCTGCACCAGGTAGGTTCTTTTATGCGGCGTGTCGCTTAAAAATAAAAGCCTTGTAACTTTTTTATCAGTTGTAAGAATCAACAATCCTTCAGAATGATTATCTAACCTGCCTATAGCATGAGTGCCTGCGGGAAAATCAAAATCTAAATCGCCAAGTAGCTTTACATCATGCGTACTTATAAACTGCGATACCATATTAAATGGCTTGTTGATAATGAAGTAACGGGGCATGGGTGCAAGATAGGAGTTCTTAGTTCTTAGTTCGTAGTTGGGAGTTGCCGATCGTCCGTCGTCTGTTGTCTTTTTAAAATTAATGCAATAAAACTGTATTTCCCTTAGCCCTATAGGTTTTATTATCAACTCCAATTCCCTCCAGCATCCAAACTAAAGTATGTGTTTGTACGGGTAAGCCTTTAAAACGACCATCCCAGCCAATTTTCGGATCTTTTGTTTCGTAAACCAGTTGTCCCCACCGGTTATAAATTCTAAAGTATTTAAGCTCTTTTATGCCAATCATAAAAGGCTTCAGGTAGTCGTTAAGGCCGTCTTTATTGGGTGTAAAGGCATTGGGCACATAAATCACAACGTTCTTATTAATCTTTACTACTTGCGTATCGGTGGTTATGCAACCGGTATTTGTTTTTAGTTCGATGGTATAAGCCCGTTCCGCATTTCCAACAAAGACCGGCTTATAGCTAGCCGGGTTATCGAGGTTCGTCGATGGTGTCCAAAGCACGTTTCCGGGTATTGGTCTTGCTTCTAATGTTAAAGGGTAACCTGCGACAGCATAAGCCGTCGGGTAATTAATGCCAGGCACGGGAGCCGATACCCGCACAAAGCGTTTTTGAATGCTTAAAGGAAAAGGGCATAGATTAGTACTTACTGATAAACTCATCACGTAATCTCCTGGCCCAGGATAAACTTGTATTGGAGGATTGCGAAGGGTTGATGTTTGGCCGTTGCCAAAATCCCACAAATAATTTACAACGGTAGCGCCGCCGGGGTCAATAGTATTATTTACCGCAAGTACCGGTGTGCCAATGCAAACGGGCTCTACATCAAAAGCAGCGAATACATTGGGGTTTACTTTAATGGTCATGCTTGTGCTGTCGGCACAGGTCGTATTGCTACTCACAATCATCACGACTTCATAAGTTCCTGGGTTCTTATAGCTGTAGGTAATATTTCTGCTGCTAGCCGTAAATCCGTCACCCATTATCCATTTATACTGCATGGCGCCAACCGCATTGGTACTGGTATTGGTAAACACAAACTTGTTGTTTACCATACATTGTGTAGGCTTGTCAACTGTAAAGCCCGGTATTGGTATCGAAGAAATATTTACATCCTGCGCCTTACTGGTAATACTACAACCTAAAAAACTATATATCACGGCATGGTAGCTGCCAGTTTCGGTAACTTTGTAAGATAGGCCATTGGCACCGGGTATTACTACGCCATCTTTATACCACTGCACACTATCGGCTACCAGCACCCGTAAAACAGTACTGTCGCCAGTGCCAATGCACCAGTCGGGCTTGCCTAATACTGCAAGGCTGTCGTACAGTTTGGCAGCAAAAACAGTTACCGTATCACTGGATACACAACCACCGCCATTATGCCGTACCGTTAGTACATAGTCGGTCGTTATATCCGGCGAGGCCAGGGGGTTTGCCAGCAATGGACTGTTTAAGCCATCAATAGGACTCCAAAGGTAAAACCAGCCAGGCTTTGGTGGCACACCAATCTGGGTTATGCTGTTGTTGCAGGAGCTTTTGTTAGGGCCAGCATTTGCCTGATAGCTTAAAGTATCGTGCAGAAAAGTATATAATGTATCTCGGCAGCCATAGCCGCTGTAAGGCACTACCACCACGGCTACTTCTATACCGCTGGGTGGCGGAGGTATTAAAGTAAGCGTTTGAGCATTACCCAACACTTGTGTAAAAGTACTGTTGTACCAGGTATAGGTCTCGTAGCCATACGGGGCGTTAACAAATACAGCATTATCATCGGGACAAAAATCAGCACCTTCAAAACGGTCGCTGCACTCGGTATTTACATCAATATAAGCATAGCCAAAATGCACTCTAAAAGTGCAATCGGCAGTTTTAAAAAACAGTCTGATGGTTTGTCCTGCCAGGTTATCTAAGTTGATAGAAACCGCCGTCCAAGTCTTGTACCAAACCGGTGTATTACCACCCGGATTTGGTGAAAGCTTGAAACCCGGTAAAGGAGAACCGTTTGCAAAAAATGAAAATGAAGAGCAATTGATTTGCCCGCCACTACTTAAATTTAACACCTGCAGATCGAGCCGTGGCTGTTCAGAAACATGGTGGCCCGGATCCTGGAAAACTACGGCGTAATTATAAATAAGATTATAGGTATTGGCATTGGCCGGGATCGTAAAATCGTAAGAAACACCTTCTGCCTGGCGTCCAGCTGAATTATTGCCAAGTTTGATAGAATGGCCGCTGCCATTGGGGCAGTTTACCGGGAAGCCGCCATATTCATCTACACCGGCGCCAGGCACGGCAGAGAACATAGTATGCCGGTTTTGAACCGGACCTCCCGAGTAGTCAAAACTAATTACGTTTGTGCTGTCAATTGACTGAACTGAGCCCGTGTAGCATTTCCAGCCGTTGAAGTTCCCATTTTCAAAATCAATATTTGGCGGGCAGTTTTGTGCGGTTGACGATAAACCTGCCGAACATACCAATGCAACTGTAATAAGTAAACACGATATGTGGCGAATATTAAGCATATTAGTATGAATGCTTCGGGGAGAAATTAAAGTTAAAACAATTTTCCCGCTTGGCTTTACAAAAAAGAGGACAAGATTAGAGTCGTTTTTTTTTGTTTGTAAAAATTTTT
>JBBKXU010000116.1:0-18813 GCA_037969645.1 Ferruginibacter sp.
TCACATACCGAAGGATTCCATTGCAGCAATTTCTTTCTTCTGACCGTTCTCCAACATGTTCGGAGAATAGCGGATAAGTTTACACATGCTTCGTATGGCAGGCAGATAAGCTTGAAAATTGTTTTAATGGAAATACTGGCAATGTTGCGCATTGAATTGACTATATGATGCATCAGTATTACATCTTTAGGCTTGCGCAATGTATCCCAAACCGAAGTGATAATAATTGGGATTAGAATAATTAAAGAAACGACCACAGTCCAGTATAACGAAGATTGTAGTACGAACCAGCCTAATAATAGCAGTACCGTAAGTGCCATTGGAACAAGGCTGCGCCTGATGTTATCAAAAATTTTCCGACGAGACAACCCGGAAACTGGGTTTATATGCCAATGCCTTTTAGCATCCCGCACTATTGGCAGAAACCACACAAATATTTGCCAGTCGCCACGAACCCATCGTGAGATCCTCTTGATGTCCGTCTGGTAAGTTGAAGGATATTTTTCAAATAAAATAACGTCACTGAGTAATCCTGACCGTACATAACAGCCTTCAAGCAAATCATGGCTTAATATGGTGTTTTCAGCAAATCTTCCATCAAGTGCTTTTTTAAATATATCCACATCATAAATTCCTTTTCCGATAAACGAACCTTCTGAAAATAAGTCTTGATAAACATCAGACGATGCTCGTGTATAAGGGTCCATACCCGGTTCATTTCCATGCATCCGGGTATATAGCGAGCTAGTAATATCAGGCAAGCTTACCGCTACTCTAGGCTGAAGAATTCCGTATCCCTTTGTGACTCTCCTCTTTTTTGGATCATACCACGGGCGATTTAGCGGATGAGCCATTGTGCCTATCAATTTCCAGGCCGCACCCAATGGCAATTGAGTATCAGCATCAAGAGTAATGACATATTTTATAAGGACAAACAAAGACCGATCACCAACAATGCATGAAAACCGGTCTTTGGCATCGCCTCTCAGCAGAGAATTTAATTCGGTCAGTTTCCCTCGTTTTCTTTCATATCCCATCCATACATTTTCATTCGGGTTCCAATATCTCGGACGATGAAAGAGATAGAACAGTCCATTATTTTCGCTATGGTATTTTTTATTGAGCGCTGTAATCCGTTGTTCTGCTAAACCGATAAGGGCATGATCTCCGGGAAGGGTTTCGTGATCAGCATCTGTAAAATCTGTAAGCAACGCAAAATGTAAATTGTCTTTTCGGTTCGCCAAAAAACGGACTTCCAGTGCCTCCGTTAAGTTTTCAATTTCTGCTTCATCGGAGAGCATTACCGGTACCACAACCATCGTCCGGAAATCGGAAGGAATCCCATCGGAGAAATCCAGTCGCGGTAACAGATGTGGCTTTACCAATAAAGTTGAAAAGAAATTAACTACAGAAATAGCAAGCTGGCTGGTGCAAATCAGCGAAAGCAGAGTTATGGTAACTAGGATCCAGTTGTCTCTTGTTTCCAGGTTGGCATTAATAAGAATCACTGCAGTTATTGCTAACGTGATCAATAAAACAGCGGTGATAAAAATTTTGAAATTATATCGGTGCAGTAACTGCCATATCTTTTGGTTGACCGGCTCCTGCATCTCCGCCAGTTTTTTTGTCTGCTCTACACCTGGCCCCACCAGGTAATAACCTACATGCGTTTTCCGCGGATCTACTTCAAGGGTTGTTACATTTTCTATTGCCAAATGAACAGCAATACGGGCCACACTGTTTTCTGTCAGTTTGCTTTTCCTGGCAATATTTTCCACCACATGCCGGTATTGGTCACGTGTGTAAAAATCCATCGAACTATAAATGCCGCCATGATCTTTTCGAAGTGTTTGTTCAACAATACTATGTGTTTCAACAAAATCACGCCAATCCATAGTGCCAAGCAAACGAAGGCTACCAATACTATTGCTGACCGAAACCTGATCGGCAGATTGTTTTTGAATTTCTGCATTTACTAATTCTGCACTTGTTAATCCGCTTTCTGATAATTGTTGTTCAATCCAATTAAGGGCCATGGCCAATTCGGGTCCTTTACCACGTAACTGGCGAACCAATTCGGACACAAATGCGCTTACCATGGGGGGCTTGGATCGTGACATATCAGCAATGATCAATATCAGGTCGGCAGGCGCTTTCTCAACCTTGTCAATCATTTTATTGGCCCAATAATCTGCCAGATTTCCATCAACCCGGTCAATCGCTATCCTTGCAGAAACACGCCGCAGGTTTTCAATAAGTGCCAATCGAAGCATAATGGGAATTGCCCACAACTCACCCATTTGCAGATTGGTGACCGTTTGATACGACCTGATAAAACCACTCAGGCTCTCCATATCTATCCTGCCATCACTGTGAGAAATGATCTGGAGTACAATATCATATATTCGTGTAAGTCCTGCTGAGCCCTCATCTGAAAGCTGAGGCAGGTCTTTACTGTAACCTTTCGGAAAATGCATTTTTGCATTGCGGATATGTTCTTCTATCAGGTAAAAATTATCAATCAGCCATTCTCCTGCGGGAGTTATCTGGTATTTTTTTTTTATTGAATCGGTAAGCAATTTGCGTACTTGATGCAAAATATCTTCATTATCAGCAAGCCGCTTGAGCAAATGTTCCTTTGCAGGTTTGGTGCTCAGTGTATGATTCCTGGCAAGCGTTTTACCAAAACGTTCCATCTGGTCGGAACTGAACAGTCCGGCCCTTAAGGGTTCCTCATCCAGGTAACTAAGCTTGGAATTATTTGTCTGAAAAAAAGCCCTCATATTGGATATGAGTTCGTGTGCTACAGGTATCAGTTTCATTTTCTCTGTTCTTTATCACTAAGTATTGACCTGGTCTTTGAATTCATTTTGCATGAATGTTTATATCCTTATAAAATACCAGCTTTTTGTCTGTATTGTTGTTACAGAATTATTACACATTGTTGTATAATTCACAGTGTTGCAATTAAACTAAGTGCAACGCCAGCTGCTTATTTTTGCAATTTGCTGTTTGAGGAGATAGCATTAAATGAGAGGTGAGTTTTTTGACGGGATCGTAGCCACAAATTTGACAAACCATTTTATTCTTGCTGATTTCGGCACGTGTAGACAAGAACTGGGACGGAGAGTAGGTATGTATTAAGTCGTCTATCTCTGTTATATTGGTATGCACCAGCACTTGCCAGCTGTTTTAAACTAAGTGTAACATTATCAATATTAAAGCAACAGCAAAGAAAAAGCCCTGATTTCTCAGGGCCTTGCGTATCGGCGGGTAGAAAATTATCTAACCAAATTATAGCTGATTTTATAAGATTTAGTAGTGCCTTTTAGAAAGTGACGAATTGAAGCAGAATATCTTACCTAACGATGATACCGTTAAAAACAGCGCTCCGCTCATTACTATATCAATTACATTAAATTTTTATTAATCTACTGATTGTCAATTACTTAGGCTATATATTTGAGCTGTAGAAGTTCCACTTGCTAAATTATATACTATTTATCGGAAATATTCCGATAAATAAACAATAATTTTACATAATTATGTCGAAATAAGTCATTAACTTCGGAAAATATCCGATAAATGATAAATAATATTACATAAATGGAATTCAGGGAAGCAATACGAGATTATGAAGGACAGCCAATCACTAAGCAGATTTTACTTGATCTGCTTAAAGAATACAAAAGGCCTTATGATAAAATAACCGAACTGGTGAAACAGGGCATATTGGTACCCGTGAAAAGGGGTGTTTATGTGCCTGGTCCGAAACTGAGTATTGCCAAACCTGAACCTTTCCTGTTAGCAAATCATCTCTTAGGGCCTAGTTATATTTCTTTTGAAACAGCACTGTCATATTGGAATTTAATTCCAGAAAGAGTTTATGAAGTAAGTTCTGCTACTTCGCAAAACAGTAAAATATATAAAACCAAAGTTGGCAGATTCAACTACAAACATGTGCCCTTACCCTACTATTCCTTTGGAATAAAGCAAGTGGAGCTGGTCAAAAATCAAAACGTCCTCATCGCAACAGCAGAAAAGGCCTTATGTGATAAAATAGTAACAACTTCGGGCATTTTGCTTAGGAGTAATAAACAAGTGATGGAGTTACTAATTGATGATCTTAGAATGGAGAAAAATATGCTACGAAATTTGAATTATAATGAGATTGGTAAATGGATAATTAATGCACCTAAAAAAACAAGTCTTACTATACTTATAAAAACATTGAAAGAATTATGATTAAAGAATGGCTTGATGAATACAACCCTAAAAACCTGGATGAGGCTGAGCATGCTCTAAGGGAAATCATGCAGGAAATTGCATTGGCAGGCCTGCAAAGAAGCGGCTTTTTTGAAAAAGCTGCTTTTTACGGTGGGACGGCGCTGCGTATATTGTACGGGTTAGAAAGATATTCAGAAGACCTTGATTTTTCATTGCTGGAGGTAAATCCTGATTTTTCTTTAGAGCCTTACTTAACAGGAATAATAAAAGAATTTGAAGCTTTGGGTATACAGGTTACTGTAACTGAGAAAATAAAAACTAACCAAAACAATATTGATTCGGCTTTTTTAAAAGCCGATACGGTTTGGAAAGAATTAGTATTGGAAAGTGTAGTACCGCAAGCAGGGATTGGAAACAGACGAAATATTAAGATTAAAATTGAAGTAGATACTGAACCTCCTTTGGGTTTTGAAACAGCAGAAAATCTTTTGTTGAAGCCTTTTTCTTTTTATGTAAAGTGTTTTACACAACCTGATTTATTTGCTGGTAAAATGCATGCGCTTCTTTTTCGCAAATGGAAACAACGGGTTAAAGGAAGAGATTGGTACGATATGGAATGGTATATAAAAAAAGGAGTGCCATTAAATCTTGATCATTTCCTTATCAGGGCAATTGATAGTGGCGACTGGAAGGAAAACAACATCAGCAAGGAGCAGTTTATTAATTTAGTACAGGAAAAGATTTCAAGTATTTCGTTTAAAAATGTCCGTGAGGATATTCAACCATTCATTCGTGACGAAAAAGTATTAGATATCTGGTCAGCTGATTATTTTAGAGACTTAATTATGCGAATAAAATTTAAATAGATACTAAGGCTGTAACGTTTATTATTTAGTGTATTGAACAAGGCATTCCGATTTTATGTCATAAAAGCAAAGCGGTGATAAACATATGATTTCGAAATAGGCTGCCCCTAGGTCGGGTGCCCCACCTAACGGATCCAAGGCGAGTCATTTAACTACAGCACATAAAAAAAGCCCTGATTTCTCAGGGCCCTTGTATCGGGGAGCAGACTTGAACTGCCGACCTTCGGGTTATGAATCCGATGCTCTAACCAGCTGAGCTACCCCGACATCCATACTGTTAAATGCTAATAGCTTTTAACGGGGTGCAAATATAGGCGATTTGATTAAAAATTGGGCTGCTAAGCATTAAGAAGTTGCTCAATTCTTTCAGAAACCTTTGCAGGGTTGGGTAACATAGCCTGTTCCAGTACAATATTCATAGGTACAGCAGGTAAATTTAAAGCGCCCAGCACTTCTACAGGAGCATCTAAATACCTGAAACAGGATTTCGATATACGGCCCGCCAAAGCCTCCGCAAAGGAATTATTCTGCTGTTCTTCGGTTAATATTAAACATTTGCCATGTTTTTTAACGGTAGCAAAAACCAGTTCTTCATCAAGTGGAAATAAAGTCCGCAAGTCAATAATTTCGATTTGGCCTGTAAAGTTTTTTGCTGCAGCTTTTGCCCAATAAACACCCATACCATAAGTGATGATGCAGCAGCTTTCTCCACTATCTATATAATCTTCATCGGCATGGAAAACAATATTGCCTTTGCCCAGCGGGATGATATAATCTCTTGAAGGCTCGGTGTTCTTCGCTTCTTCGGTACCGGGTACTTTACTCCAGTACAGTCCTTTATGCTCCAGCATTACTACCGGATTGGGATCGAGGAAAGCTGCTTTCAAAAGGCCTTTCATATCTGCAGCACAACTTGGATATACGATTTTAATTCCTTTGATGGTAAGCAATGTACTTTCTACACAGCCGCTGTGGTAAGGACCGCCACCGCCATAAGCACCAATGGGAACTCTTATTAAAGTCTGTATTGGAAATTTACCGCAGCTTAAATAACAGCTCTTAGAAATTTCGGTTACCAGTTGATTCAACCCCGGATAAATATAATCAGCAAACTGAACTTCCACAATGGGCTTAGTTCCTACCGCACTCATACCAACAGTAGAGCCAATAATATAGGCTTCCTGTATGGCTGTATTAAAAACACGATGATCGCCAAACTGCTCGGCTAATGTGGCAGCTTCTCTAAAAACGCCGCCCAGTCGACGTCCTACGTCCTGTCCGTATAACAAAGATTCGGGATAATCTTCCATAATTTCCCTAATAGCAAACAACGCCGCATCTACCATTAAGACTTTTTCTTTACCGGCAGGAGCCCTATCACCAAGCTCTTCAGTAACCGGTGTTGGCATAAAAACAAAATCACTTACTGTTAATGGATCAGGCTCTGGCGCCGCAACTGCGCCCTGAAAATGATGAGCTACATCTGCCGCAGCTTCTTTTTCGATGTTGATTAAAGTTTCTTCTTCAACTCCAATTTCAACTAATTTATTTCTGAGTTTGGGGCCGGGATCATCTTCGTAATGTTTTGCCAGGTCTGCATCTGTTCGGTAAAATTCTTTACGTACACCACTGGTATGATGGCCGAGCAGCGGCACTCTGGCATGTACCAAAAACGGATGCCTTTCTTTCCGCACTTCATCTACCACATTTTTCATCACTTCATAACTCTGTACAAAATCGCTGCCATCAATGCTGATGCGTTTGATACCTTTAAAACCTTTAACCATTTCATTGGCATTGGTTGTACGGGCTTCTTCAGATGTTACGCTAATACCCCAGCCATTATCCTGCACTAAATATATTATTGGCAACTGATGTAATGCGGCAAATTGAAATGCTTCGCTCACTTCACCTTCTGTAACAGAAGCATCGCCTAATGAGCATATTACCACAGGTAATTCTCCGTTGTTTCCTTTTTTTAGCTTTGCTGACTGAGTTTTTTCTAAAAATTTTATGCCTTGTGCTATACCTGTTGTTGGTATGGCTTGCATTCCGGTTGCACTGCTTTGATGAATTATATTGGGTTTGTCGTCTCCTTTATAATTGGGATGTGCATAATATTCTCTGCCGCCGGTAAAAATATCATTGCCCTTGGCCAATAGCTGCAGCATGAGGTCATATGGTGAAAAACCAAGTCCCAATAAAATGCTTTCATCCCTGTAATAAGGACTCACATAGTCGCAAGGTAAAAGTTGAAAAGCAGCAGCAAGCTGAATGGCTTCGTGACCGCGGCTGGTAGAATGTACGTATTTGCATATCTGCCGGTTGTCTTCGTAAGTATCGGCCATAGATTTAGCCGTACACATTAACCGGTAAGCTTTTAATAAAATATCTGTATCAATCATTTAATATAGCAAGATGTTTATTTAATAAGGTTGTGAACAGGGAGCAAAGGTATAAATAAAAAGCCGCTGACAGGTTAAAGCAGCGGCATCAAAAGAATTTAAAAATCAATTACTTTACTTCTACACTAAAAAGGTTTTGTTTTTCTATAAATCCTTCCAGAATATCGCCTGTAACACACTCTCCCACACCTGCAGGTGTACCGGTAAAAATAAGATCGCCTATATTTAATGAAAAATAATTTGAAATATTTTCAATAATTCTGTCAATACTGAAAATCATCTGGCTCGAATTGGCTTCCTGTACCTTTTCTTTATTTTTTAACATCGAAAAATTTATGCTCTTTCGGTTAAAGTCGGGCGTAAGATTAATGAATTTGCCAATTACCGCGGAGTTATCAAACGCTTTCGCTTTCTCCCAAGGCAGGCCTTTCTTTTTTAACTCGTCCTGAATGTCACGGGCAGTAAAATCAATACCTACTGTAACTGCATCATAATAATTAGACGCATGTTTTTCCTGTATATACTTTCCGTTTTTGCAAACGCGTAATACAATTTCACATTCGTAATGCAACTCATTGGTAAATTCGGGATAATAAAAAGGGGTGTGGCTTTGCAGTAAGGCGCTCTTTGGTTTCATAAACAATACCGGCTCATCCGGCATGCTGTTACCAAGCTCTTTAACATGATCAGTATAATTACGGCCAACACAAATAATCTTCATTATGCGCTTTTTTTAAGGTATTTCGGTTTAGAACACGAATATAATCAAATAGCTAAAAAAAAACAACAATATGTTGAGAATCAGGAGGAAATGACAGCTTAGAGATTAAAGGAAACTTTGTTATAGGCCGTCATCGTTTGTTCTATGCCCGTGGCTATGAAACTTTCAAGTATTTCAAGGCATTTTTCTATTTTATGCAGCACTGTAGGCTCTTCAGCTTTAAGCCATTTGCTTAAAACAAAATCGGCCTGCATACCTTTTGGATAATTATTGCCGATACCAAATCGGAGTTTAGGATATGCATCGGTACCCAGAATATTTTGAATATCTCTTAATCCATTATGCCCTGCATCGCTACCAGCAGCACGTAGCCTTATTTTATCCAACGGTAAAGCCAGATCATCAACAATGGTTAAAGTATTTTCAATTGGCACTTTAGTTTTATCAAGCCAGTATTTAAACGCCCTGCCGCTTAAATTCATATAGGTAGTAGGGCAAATACATACAACCTGTTTTCCTTTAAATTTTACTTCGGCAACATAAGCTAGTCTGTCAACGGTAAAACTGCCGCCATGTTTTAACACAAAAGCATTCACTACATCAAAGCCAATATTGTGGCGGGTATTCGCATACTCGGTTCCAATATTTCCTAAGCCGATAAAAAGGTATTTTGACATTTATTTGAATTAGGAGTTAAGAGTTGGGAGTCTTGAGTTAGGAGTTAGGAACTGTGAGCTGCTTGTGTTTTTACTCCTAACTCATGACTCCCAACTCACGACTCACATTATAGAGTTAAGCATCTGCTGTAGATCCGCTTCTGTTTTTACCAATACTTCCCTGGCTTTGCTACCCTGACTTCCACCCACAAAACCAGCAGCTTCCAATTGATCCATCAATCGTCCGGCACGGTTATAACCCAGCTTCATGCGGCGTTGTAATAAAGATGTGCTGCCTACCTGGCTGGCAACTATTAGCCTGGCTGCATCTTCAAAAAGCGGGTCTTTATCGCTCAGGTCAAAATCTTTGCCCTCCATATCTTTTTCATCAATATACTCTGGGAGTAAAAATGGCTGCGGATAACCACGCTGTTTACCAATAAAATCAACAATCTTATCTACCTCAGGGGTATCAACAAAAGCACATTGCAAACGCACAATATCGCCGTTATAGCTAATAAGCATGTCGCCCTTACCAATTAACTGCTCGGCACCGCCGGCATCTAAAATAGTACGACTATCGATTTTACTGCTCACTTTAAATGCAATACGGGCAGGAAAATTTGCTTTAATGGTTCCGGTAATAATATTTACAGAAGGTCTTTGTGTAGCAATAATTAAATGAATACCAACTGCCCTGGCAAGCTGTGCCAGCCGGGCTATCGGCATTTCTACTTCTTTACCCGCTGTCATAATCAAGTCAGCAAACTCATCTACTACCAAAACGATGAATGGTAGATATTGATGCCCCTTTTCAGGATTCAATTTACGGGAAACAAATTTTTCGTTGTACTCTTTAATATTACGGCAACCGGCTTCTTTCAATAGATCGTAGCGGTTATCCATTTCAATACAAAGTGCATTTAAAGTATGCACTACTTTTTTAGTATCGGTGATAATTGAGTCTTCTTCGCCCGGCAATTTGGCCAGAAAATGATTCTCAATAGTTTTATAAATACTCAGCTCTACTTTTTTAGGATCAACCAAAACAAATTTTAATTGCGATGGATGTTTTTTATACAGCAACGAAACCAAAATAGCATTTAAACCTACTGATTTACCCTGCCCCGTAGCGCCTGCCATTAATAGATGCGGCATGCTGGCAAGATCTACAATGAAATTTTCATTGTCAATTTTTTTACCAATAGCGATAGGCAGTGAAAAATTATTCTTCTGAAATTTTTCAGAAGATATCAGCGTCTTCATACTCACAATGCTCTTCTTCGCATTGGGTACTTCAATTCCAATAGTACCTTTGCCGGGAATGGGCGCAATAATACGGATACCTAATGCAGCTAAGCTCAGGGCAATATCATCTTCCAGATTTTTAATTCTGGAAATACGAACACCGGCAGCAGGAATAATCTCATACAATGTAACCGTTGGACCAACCGTAGCATAAATTTTCTGAATCAGAATATCATAATTCTTTAGTGTATTGATGATCTGGTTTTTGTTGTTTTCCAGTTCATCGGCGTCCTGCACTATTTTATCGCTGCCATGGTCAGCCAATAAATCAATAGTTGGATATTTATAATCCCGCAAATCCAGAATCGGATCGTAAGGTTTTGTGGCCGGCGTTTTTGCTCCAGAAGTAGTTTCTTCCTCCGGTTCTTCCGGCACCGATTTTATTTCAAGCGGTAAATCACTTTCTGCAACAACTTTACCGGCAGCAGCTTTTTGCGGAATCACCAATTCGTCCTTGGCAACAGATTCTGTTTGCTGCTCTTCTTTTTCCACTATGCTTAAATCGTGAATATGGTCTGCATCTTCAGGTTGTGTATTCGACAGCATTGCACCGCTGCCCTTTAAGGTATTCGTTTTTCTATCCGATTCGGGATCGCCATCTTCCCATTCTACTTTCTCCGATAATTCTTCTGCAACCGGCACGATAGGCTCTTCTGAAATAGAACTAGATTTTTTAGCCGGCAGTTTAAACACCGGGTTAAAACGCCAGATTACATAAGAAAGCACAGCAACTGCCAGCACTGCAATTGTTCCAACTTCACCAATCATTTTGTACATCCAATCTCTCATCATGTCACCTGCCGCACCACCCCAGGGAAATGGATTATACTGAAAAATTGCCGCAGCAGCAACGCTTATTACTGGTAAACCAACAATCAAATATTTAATATTACGAATTACTGAAAAAACTTTCTTTCCAAAAAACAGGTTGATACCAAACACAAAAAAACTTGTGCATAATAAATACGAAGCAACACCAAAACCATGACGAACAAATATTTCAGATATAAAAGCGCCGAACGTACCCAGCAGGTTTTGTACTTTGATATCGTTTGCCAGCAACATGCGGTAGCTAAACTGGCTCTGGTCTTCGGCCCAGGTGAATAAATAAGATGTGAAAGCGATAAAAAACAGAAATGCCAGCAGCAGCAAAATACTGCCCGCAATTTTATGAGTACGTTCGTCTTTAAGCAACTGTTTTACTTCTACAGTTTCTTCCTTTTCCGGTTTTAACTGCCCTGTATCAGCAGCCTTTGCTTTCGCAGATTTCAATTTATTGGCCATTGCCAACAAAGATATAGAAAACCATTGCTTCAAATACATTCAAAAAAATGGTTTGAAAATGTACGATTTCAATGATTTTGCGTACGTTTGGCAAAACAACTGCATTTTGAAACGGTTTGCTACCCTGTTGATATTTTTTTTCACTGTAGGTTATTGTAAAGCACAGATAGCAACAGATTCTACGCCGGTTTTTGTATCAGCCATGCTTGAAGAAAGCAACCTGGTCAGCAAAACCTTTATATATATTGACAGCAGTGCTTCATTATCTGTTTCGGAAGTATTAAAAAGGAATTTTTCTCCTCTTGAGAATTTTGGGGGCCGTAGCCCAATTACGCCGGGTACAATTACCTGTACATTTTACCTGAAGATATTTTTAGATAACAGTTCTGACCAGGAAGTTTCAGCCTATTTATTTCCTGGTGTATATTTTAAGGAATTCAATATTTATAAACTGCGGCCCCAACCCACCAAACTTCTTAATGCCGATAGTTTACAGGGATACAGAAAAGTTACATTAACCCCGGGAGAGAAAGGATACATACTTGCTGAATTAAGGCCACTTAAAAACGATATTAATTATATAAAACCCATTTTAATAAATGCCGATTTTATTGCAAATTACCAGCAGTATGTTGTTGGCCATAAATCCGATATCCAGATTTATGGCCTTGTTTTAAGTGGTGTTTTACTAATGATGATTTTGTTCATGATTACTAATTTTATCATTGGCGGAAAACTGGAATTTTTATATAATGCCGCATACTCGTTATGCATGTTTCTACTCGTTTTTTTAAACTCTGTGCTAACGAGGGTTACATCTGATTTTGCCAATTTGTATTACAGTTATATCGATTTTTTCCTGCTGGTGGCAGGTACCATTTTTTACATCACATTTACCAGAAAATTTTTAAATACCAAAAGCAACGACCTGCTGCTGGAAAAGGTATTAAAATATGGCGAACGCTTTGTTTTACTACTACTCGCAATTTATACGTACCTGAATTTTTTCACAAATACTTATCTTCCACAGTTTTACCTCGAAAACTGCATTAAAATTTTCATTCTCACAATTGGTTGCGCTTTTATTTTTCTTGCTTTTAAGCGCAGAAACAGATTGTTCAGTTATATAGCAGCCGGTAATGCCGTGTTGGTGATATTCTCTATTATTTCACTGATAATGGTTTTACAGGGTTTAAAGTCAAACAATATTTATCAATCGGGATTATTTTATTATAATACCGGAATTGTATTTGAATTGATATTTTTTATGTTAGGACTAACTTATAAAAACCGGCACGAATTAATTACCGGAATTAAAAAACAGGAAGCATTAAAATCGGAAGCCGAAAAAGCCGAATACGAAAAACAGATTGCAATAATGAAGGCGCAGCAGGAAGAACGAAACAGGATCAGCGCAGATATGCATGATGATTTGGGTGCCGGTATGACAACCATCAGCCTTTACAGCGCACTGGCAAAAAGCAAATTAAAGGACAATGCAATTCCCGAAATTGAAAAAATCTCCTCATCTGCCAACGAATTGCTGAACAAGATGAATGCCATCATCTGGAGTATGAGCAGCAGCAATGATTCGCTGGGAAATATGATTGCTTATATACGAAGCTATGCACTGGAATATTTTGAGGATACTGGCATAAACTGCAAAATTGACATTGTTGAAAACCTTCCTAATATTCAGGTTATTGGCGAAATACGGCGGAATGTATTTTTAGTGGTGAAAGAGGCCCTCAATAATATTCTTAAACACGCTAAAGCTACCGAAGTAACCATTAAATTAATAAGGGTTGAAAACAGCCTTACATTATTTATTCAGGATAATGGCGTTGGAATTGACATGGGAAACTTAAGACAATTTGGTAACGGCCTTAAAAACATGAAGAAAAGAATGAACGACCTCGATATAGAATTCAGTATTGAAAACAAAAACGGCACATTGATTACGCTGCACCGGAAGGTTAAAACTTTTTAACTTCTTTTACTTATTGCTACAAACAACATCACCCAACCCCCAATAAAAGCGGCGCCACCAAATGGCGTAATGGCGCCAAGCCAGTTTAATGGCATTTCTGAATGCTTAACATACCAAAGCAGGTACAAAGAGCCAGAGAACAAAATCATGCCTGTAATAAACAACTTACCAGCCCATAGCATGAGTTTGCCGGGGAATTCTTTATATAAAATTCCCGCAGCAATCAAAGCAAATACATGATAAAACTGGTACCTGACGGCGGTTTCAAAAATTTGCAGATTATCAGCCACTAAAATTTCTTTTAACCCGTGAGCAGCAAATGCACCAAGCATTACCGACAATGTGCCGGCTACAGCAGCCGCTTTTAAAAATCCTTTATGCATTTTTATTTGTTAGAAGTTAAAAATTGAGGTACATAGTTTTTATCGAGTTCCTGAACCGGTATAATAATTTTTGCCTGTTTATAAAACGATTCCCGTTCTTTTAGTTTTTGTTCAATAAAAAAAAGCAATTCGGCCTTGTTTAATTTGCTGATGAGTGGCCGTTTCTCCTGCTCTTCTGCCACCCGGTCGTAAATATACTGAGGTGTTGCCTGAAGATAAACTGTTGTACCGTTTTCGTTCATCCATTTCATATTATCGTTAAAACAGGCAGTGCCGCCGCCGCAGGCTATAATGCAGTTATGTTTTTCCGAAAATGTTTTTAAGGTTTCAGTTTCAATTTTTCTGAAGTAGTCCTCGCCTTTTTTATCAAAAATGGCAGCAATAGTTTTCTGCCGATCACCTTCAATTACTTCATCCAGATCATAAATATCATAATGATATTGCTGAGACCATTTTTTGCCCCAGTAGGATTTTCCACTGCCCATAAAACCAATTAAAAAAATCTTCATACATTTTTATTGTACAAACGAATTTACTGGAATAAATATTCAGGATAAAAATTGACGAAAAGAAAACAGTAATTATTTGCTCTTATAATCGCCCCGTTTCCATGCCTTGATAAACTCGGCCCAGGCAAATGGATTAAAGATATTCATGGGTGGAGCCTGACCGGAATAATAAGCTTTATTAGCTGTTTGCCTTAAATACTGGCTGCTGGCTTCACGGCCATCGGTTGGTAAATTGGCAACCAGTATTCGCCGGGTGGCTTCATTGTTATTTTTTCGGGCGATAGTGATATAGTCGTCGGGCACTTGTGTATTGATAAAATCACGTTCAAACTGAGCCCTAGTAGGCCTAGCTTTAATGATTGTTGCGGCTAAATAAATCGTATCATTAACCATTAACTGAATTACGCTGTGTTGATTACCTTCCAGATCGGCAGGTATTACAATAGTTTTGGGTTTAAAGCCAATGCTGGTAAATTCTACTTTATCACCCTTTAAAACCACAATACTGAAAACTCCTTTGTTATTGGTAATAGTTCCCCGGTTTTGTCCTTTAATCACCACACTCACCGATTCAAGTCCTTTCAAACTATCGGCGGTCATAACAATGCCGTACAACTGTACAACAGAGTCCTTAAATGTTTCAAACTGGGCTTTTGCAGCTACAGGTAAGATTAAAGAGGCAATAATAAAGTATAATACAAGTTTCTTCATCAAAAAAGTTCAATAAGGATATGCAGTACAAGAGTGCGACGCCAATGAAGCTTAACAGTAGTACCGCTGTTTGGCTCAAAAATAGCAAACTTCCCTAATTAATAAACAAAGTAAGGGCATCAATGGTTAATTTTGCGGCTCAAATTGGTTTTTTAACAAATAATTGAACGATGACGAACGAGGATATTTTAAAAGCATTAAGTAATGTTCAGGAACCCGATCTTGGAAAAGACCTGGTAACACTGAATATGGTAAAAGATATTAAGATTGATGGCAATAATGTTTCGTTTACGGTAGTGCTAACCACACCTGCATGTCCACTCAAAGACATGATTATGAATGCATGTATTAATGCTGTAAAATTATTGGTGAATAAGGAAGCCGTAGTTACGGTAAACTTTACCAGCAATACCAGCAGCAACCGTAAGGATGGCAAAACGATTTTAGGCGGCGTAAAAAATATAATTGCGGTGGTGAGCGGAAAAGGTGGCGTTGGAAAAAGCACGGTTTCTTCAAACCTGGCGCTGGCATTGGCGCAAGGTGGTGCTAAAGTTGGTTTAATGGATGCTGATATTTATGGCCCAAGTCAACACATTATGTTTGGCGTTAGAGGAGAAAGGCCTTTAATGAGAGAAGTAGATGGCAAAGGTTTGATTGTGCCCATTGAAAAATTCGGTATTAAAATGATGAGCATTGGTTTGCTGATTGATGAAAAGCAGGCCGTGGTTTGGCGTGGCCCAATGGTAAGCAGTGCCATTCGTCAGTTTGTTAGTGAGGTTGATTGGGGCGAACTTGATTATCTGGTAATTGACATGCCCCCCGGCACCGGCGACATTCATTTAACCATTGTACAAACCGTGCCTGTAACGGGTGTTATTGTTGTTACTACGCCGCAAACTGTTGCGTTGGCCGATGCTAAAAAAGGTATTGCGATGTTTGGCCAGGCACAATTGAAAGTACCAGTTATTGGTTTGGTTGAAAACATGAGTTACTTCACGCCTGCTGAATTGCCCGAAAATAAATATTTCCTTTTTGGAAAAGATGGCGGTAAAAACCTTGCCGAAGACTTCGATATCCCGTTCCTGGGGCAAATACCCATTGTAGAAAGCATTCGTGAAGGTGGCGATATAGGCGTGCCTTCCATGATGGGCGATGATGCCATTTCCAAAAAAGCATTTATGGATTTTACAGCCAATGCAGTACGTGGGATTGCTATGCGTAATGCAAATATGGAGCCAACGGAGATTCAGGAGATTGTTGAATAATCGTTTTTCCCACAAAGGCACAAAGCACACAAAGTTGAATAGTGTGGCGTTTTGCTTTCAGCCTGAGCCTGGCAGCCTTTCATATTGAAACATGACCGTGTATCCAATTCAATGTGGGTATTGCAAAAGCATTTGGTTATATTTCTTGTATTATTCAACAACTAAATATATAACCATGATAGTAAAATCTTTATTAGCCGAATTTGAGCATGAGGTAGAAAACACTCGTAAATTATTAACTGCTATACCAGACAGTGCTCTAGATTACAAACCTTCCGAAATAAATTGGACTACCGGGCAACTGGCATCGCATATTGCCGAAGTATATAATTGGTACCAGCCTACGCTACACCAAGATGTGATGGACATGGCTCAATATAAATACGACAAGGGCGATATCAGCAAAGCGTCAAATATTGTTGCAAAATTTGAAGAAAATGTAGCCGCGGCACGCAAGGCATTGGAAACAGCAAAGGACGAAAGTATGTTCACCGACTGGAAGATGGTCGCCGGCAGCGACGAGCCTATTTTTCCGGTTATGCCCAGAATTCAAGTTACCCGGGGTTTTCTTTTTAATCATCTTTACCATCACCGCGGCGAGTTGGTTGTTTACCTGAGAGCCACCGGAAACAAAGTACCCGGCCTGTACGGCCCTACCGCAGATGATGCCCAATAAATTATCAGTTTACTAATTATAAAAACTGCAAAAATCTAAATTGATTTTTGCAGTTTGTTTTTGAAGCAGATATAGTTTTATTGAGGTCAGTTATCAAATAAAATCAGCGAAATCATATCAATCCTCAAAATCAGCGTTTCGTTTCTTATTTTCGCTGTATGCAGCATTCTTTAAACCATCATCAATTAGTTGATATTGCCAATGAATTTGGTACACCCGTTTATGTATATCATGCCGAGCGCATCAGCAAGCAATACAACAAACTAAAAAAAGCATTTAAAGGCAGTAATGCTCGTTTTTTTTACGCCTGTAAATCGCTTACCAATGTGAACGTGCTCAAATACATGAACAGTTTAGGCGCTTCGCTTGATTGCGTAAGCATACATGAAGTGAAGCTGGGATTGATGGCAGGTTTTGATCCGCAAAATATTTTGTATACCCCAAACTGTGTTGACTTTGATGAGATTGTGCAGGCAAAGGAGTTGGCTGTACATATCAATATTGACAATATTTCAATACTTGAACAGTTCGGTGCTAAATTCGGTAGCTCCTACCCTGTTTGCATCAGGTTGAATCCGCATATTATGGCGGGTGGAAATTTTAAAATTTCCACCGGACATATCGATAGCAAGTTTGGTATTTCCATACATCAGATGCGGCATATTGAAAGGGTTGTAAAAACAACCAAAATGAATGTAGAAGGTATTCACATGCACACCGGAAGTGAAATAAAAGACATCAATGTTTTTTTATTGGGGCTTGATGTGATGCTGAATACGATTGAGCATTTCCCCAACCTGAAATATATTGATATGGGCAGCGGTTTTAAAGTGCCTTATCAGCCCGGCGACAGTGAAACCGATGTTGATTTACTGGGCCAAAAAATTGCGGATGCATTTGCACAATTTGAAAACCCAAAAGTGAAAGACCTTGAACTCTGGTTTGAGCCGGGTAAATATCTAGTAAGTGAAGCAGGATATTTTATTACCAAGACAAATGTCATCAAACAAACTCCTGCGGCATTATTTGCCGGCGTAAACAGCGGCTTTAATCATTTAATAAGACCCATGATGTATGAAGCCTATCATCACATTGAAAATATTACAAACCCCGGCGGCGCCGAAAGAATTTATAATGTGGTTGGAAATATTTGCGAAACTGACACATTTGCTTTTGACCGTAAAATAAACGAAGTTCGTGAAGGTGACTATCTGGTTTTTTACAATGCTGGCGCTTATGGTTTTGAAATGAGCAGCAATTTTAACTCACGCCTTAAACCTGCAGAGGTTTTGGTAAAGGATGGCAAGGTTGCTTTGATAAGAAAAGCCGATGTGTTTGAGGATTTGTTGAGGAACCAAGTTCTATAATTAAATTATGCTCAAAAAAATAACGACACTCTTTTTTCTGATTTTACCGGCGGCAGCTGTATTCAGCCAATTACCCGATTGCGGCAAATTCCGTGAAGGCAAATTTCGCATTGCCGATTCAAGGGCTGGTGTGGTTACCATTGCCGACCGAAACCACATGTACCAAACCGAATCAAGTGAAGCTTTAAAAGCAGTTGTACGTTTTAGAATTTCCTGGCAAGACAACTGTTCATATACACTCAAACTGGATAAAGTGATCAGGAACGAAAACAAGATCAACTTTCCTTCAAACCTGGAAATTAAAGTGAAGATTATTCAGACATCCGACAATGGCTATACCCAGGAAACAACTTCTTCCTTAACTAACGGAACCTATAACGTAGTTGTAACGAAGATCAATTAAGAAGCATTTTTTTTGTTTTATAAATTGTTTAACTAAAATTGA
>JBBKXU010000117.1:0-2570 GCA_037969645.1 Ferruginibacter sp.
GGGATAGGTAGCCTGTGTAAGTAAATTGCCTTTGCCTTCTTCTTCGCCCAGGTTTATTAAACCTACTTTGGGGTTCTCAAAATTTAAAATGTGTTTGGCATATAAGGAACCAAGTATGGCAAACTGGTTTAGGTTTTCGGGCTTGCAATCGGCGTTAAGCCCTACATCAAGTAGTAGTCCAAGCGTTCCGTCTTCACGTGGCATATAAGCGCCTATAGTTGGGCGCAATACACCTTCAATGGCTTTAATACTGAAGAGAGAACCTACCATCATAGCGCCGGTGTTACCCGCACTTATGAAAGCATCTGTTTTACCGGTTGCCAGCAAATGAAAACCTATTGCAATAGATGATTGTTGTTTTTCTTTAAGCGCTTTTGTGGGGTGTTCGTTCATTTCGATAACCTGTGCGGCATGAACGATTGTAAATTTTTCTGCGGGGATGGGATGATTGGCGAGATGCGTTTTTATCTGCGCTTCATCGCCAATTAAAGTAAGATGAATATCGGCTTCGGCAGTGTTCAGGTATTCTGCGGCTCCCTTTACTGCTTCCAGCGGAGCAAAATCGCCTCCCATCATGTCCAGTCCTATATTCATACAATCTCCTTTAAATGCAAAATTCTAAGTCAGAAATTCAATTAAACGAATTTCGGACTTAGAATTGATACTTTGAAAAATATTATGCTTTTAGCGGAGCTTTCTCTGCTACTAATTTTCCTTTGTAGAATAATTTGCCTTCGCTAACATGGGCACGATGACGTACATGTGTTTCGCCGGTTGTTTTGTCAACACTCAAGGTAGTCTCACTTGCCTTATAATGTGTTCTTCTTTTCGCACTGCGTTGTTGTGAGTGGCGCCTTTTTGGATTTGGCATATCGCTTCGTTTTAATTTTTATTAATTGTTTATTTTTTTGTTCGTTCTTTCTTTGTTTTTTTAAACTGCTCCAAACCTTTCCACAGCTGGTTGGCGTTGGTTTGTTCTTCCTTTACTTCCATAGCCTTCAGTTTCTCCAGCACTTCTTTGTTGCATTGCGGTCCGCCCATTTCTTCATCGCTGCACATTTTCTGTAAAGGGAAACTCAGCAGTACAAATTCATAAATCCAATTACCTACGTCAATATGACTTTCGGTACGGGAGATATAATGTACATCCGGGTCTTCTTCCTGTGCATTCATCTCATCGGGATTATCTACTAGCTTAATCAGCATGTTAAATTCATCCCAGATATCCATGCCCAGCGGGTTACCGCATCGGTCGCAATTGATGTCTGCTTTACCGCCGATTTCGAACTTTAGTAACATAAAACTGCTTTTTTTATCAAGCTGTAATTTTATGTCTGCCCGGCAATTTGTAAAATAAGGATCGCCTTTTTCAACAAAGAACTTATCGTCCACCTCGTAATTAAACTCATGAACTCCCTGCTTTAACCCTACAAACGCTATCTCAAATTTGTGCTTACTCGCCATTACGTATGGTTTAAAGGACGGCAAAGGTATGGTAATAATTGCAATTTTTGGCTTGAAAAACAGATTTTATTGCCTTAACCACTATTCATTAATTTTAGGGTAGATATGAAACTACGCAAATCACATGTTTTTACACTTGTTTTAGTGTTAATTGCTGTGCTTATACATATTTATTCAAATGATTCCACACGTGTGGAAAACCAGTATTCTACCGGAATTTACCCGGTATTTGCCCGGATATTGCGGTATTTATTTGGGTGGCTGCCGTTCAGTATTGGGGATATATTGTATGGAACTGCTACTGTTTGGTTGCTATGGAAAGCAGGGAAAGCTGTGAAAGCTGTTTTTAAAAAGCAGGTAAACTGGAAAATTTTTTTGGTAGGTGTCGGAAAAGCTTTCCGCATTTTATTGATTACCTATATAATTTTCAACCTCTTCTGGGGTATAAATTATAACAGAGTTGGTATTGCAAATCAGTTGCAATTAAAGATGGATAAATACAGCTTGGTAGATTTGAAAATGATAAATGGCTTATTGGTAGAGAAAACAAATGAAACAAAACAATGGATAGTTGATGGGCAGATAAAAGACCCTTCTAAAAGTGAATTATTTTCGAAAGTATCCGCTGCATATATAAAGACAGAAAAAGTTTACCCTTTTTTAAAGTTCCAACCGGTTTCTTTAAAACCATCTATTTGGAGTTGGGTGGGCAATTATATGGGCTTCACCGGTTATTATAATCCGTTTACTGGCGAAGCACAGGTAAATACGCTGGTGCCAAAATTTCTGCAGCCTTTCACAAGCTGCCACGAAGTGGCCCATCAATTAGGTTATGCCAAAGAGATGGAGGCTAACTTTGTGGGCTATTTAGCAGCTACAAGTTCTCAGGATACTTCACTACATTATTCGGTTTATCTTGATTTGTTCATGTACAGCAACCGTAATCTTTTTGACATTGATTCTGTTGCAGCAAAAGAATACCGAAAACAATTGAACCCCGCTGTGCAACAGGATTTAAAAGAATGGAAAGCGTTTATTAAAAAACATAAGAACCCAATTGAACCTATGTTCCGCTGGATATACGGAAAGTACCTTGAAGGAAACCA
>JBBKXU010000118.1:0-3181 GCA_037969645.1 Ferruginibacter sp.
TTAGGTCTACCTTGTTCAAAATTATTTTTATGGAAAAGCGGATACTGGGAATTATTTTATCGCTGTTGGGCATTGCCGGGTTAATCTATGCCGGTGTTAGTTTTATGAATGGCGGAGAAAGCACAAGAAATATTAAGACCATTATTTTTACCGGTGTGCTGGGTGGTATCTTCTTCTTTGCAGGCATTGGCCTGATAAGAAATACAAAGGACAAAGCTACTTAAGCAAAAAAACTGGTTAACCTCCGTGTAATAAAGTTATTTATTATCACAACCCTTTTCTATTGCTCGTAATTGGTTTACATGAACTAATTGGCATAGACAATATTTATCCAGGTGTAAATTCAGCAAAGAGGACATACTTCGACAAACTAATTAGAGTAGATGAGGGAAAAGAGACAAGTATTAGAAACAAACGCTCTTTTAATTGTCATACTCGTATAAGCCCCTCCCTGGAGGGGTTTGGGGAGGCCCTGCCAATCAACCGCATAACTGATCTTATTCTACACATGAGGATTTAATCTTTTGTACATCTCATTCAACACTCCTGCCTTACGGGGCTCATTGTAACAGCTGTTGTTAATTAAACTGATCGGTATCCCCATCAGCCCGGAAACATACATTTCCCTATGTGAGAATATTGTAAGTATTCATAAGAATCATGTAATTTTTTTACTCTAAATAAATAAATCTTTGAATATGCAAAACAAAGTTGAATCCGAAAACAAAGAAGACAATGCAGGGCAGGCACAGTCAAAATCACAATCGCACATTATTGTTGAGATTATTGAATATATTCCAAATTCGGTGGTCATTAAAACGATCATTAAAAAATCTACCGGCAATATAAGTGTGATGTCTTTTGATGCAGGTGAAGGTCTTACAGAAAAAATATCTCCTTTTGATACTTATGCCCAGATCATAGATGGCAAGGCTGAAGTAGTTATTAATAGAATTGCCACCATTCTACAAACAGGGCAGGGAATAATAATACCGGCTAATGCGCCCAATCATATAAATCCAAACGGAAGATTTAAAATGATCTTAACCGTTATTAATAATGAAGACGAATAACGTGCCTGACTCTTTGAAATAGAATATGAAATAAAAAAAATACTCACATGAATAAAATCATTTCTACCAATTCTCCGGAAGTAAAAAACATTATAAAAGCCCGGATCAATAAAGCATATACAGCAATACCCGTAACTGAAACGCTGACCAACGGTTTTTTTTCGGTAGATAATAAATGGACAGTAAAATACTGGAACAAAGCTGCGGAAATAATACTTGGTGTAGCTGCAGCAGACATTATCGGGAAAAACCTCTGGCAAAAATTTGCCGACATTATTCCTGTAGAACTGTATGCAATTGACCAACGGTCATTTTTAAAAAAAGCGCCGGTACATTTTCGTGAATACTGGGGCGAATTAGGTGCCTGGTTTGATGTAATCACCTATCATTGCGATGGTATTTTATCTGTTTCTTTTAAAAGCAGCCGTCATCCGCATATAGAATATCCGGGTGACCCGGTTCAACGGCTGAAAGTGTTAACTGAATTGTACCAGTCTGTTACAGAAATCACCAACGATTGCCTTTGGGAATGGAACCTTCAGGAAAAAGATATTTTCTGGATAGACGGGGGACATAAAAGAGTTTTTGGTTATCCCGTTGAAAATGCCCTCATTCCTCAGATTTTTTGGGAAAACTGTATTCATCCCGACGATAAAGAACGCGTATTAAAAGGAGTACAAGATATCATCACGGCAGGTTCGTCTCCGTTATGGGAAGATAAATACCGGTTTAGGGCAGCTAACGGAAGCTACCACTATGTACACGACCGGGCTCATATTGTTTATGATGAGGCCGGTATGGCAATAAGAATGATTGGGGCCACCGGGGATATTACCGAAAATGTATTACTGGAAAAGAAACAAGTACAGGCAAGATTAAACAGGCAACGGGAAATAACAGATGCGGTACTCATTGCTCAGGAAAAAGAACGGACTGCTATTGCAACAGAATTAAATGAAAATCTGAGCCAGTTACTGGTTGCAGCTAAATGGAACATAGAAAAAGCAAAAAATGATGAAAATCTCAAAGATATCTGCCTTAAAAATTCCTCAGATTATCTGGCACAGGTTATTGGCGAAATTAAACGAATGTACAAAGCGTTGGTAATACCGGATATCCGGGTAATTGGCCTCTTTGAAAATATACATAACCTGATCCGGGATATGAACCGGGAACAACAGGTAAAATTCAGTTTTTATGAAACGGGCATTGATCTGGAAGAAGACCTGGATAAAAATATACAACTCGATATTTTCAGAATGGTACAGGAACAATTGAATAATATAATAACCCATGCCGATGCAACCCATGCAACTATAAAATTAATAAGGGAGGACAATAAAATAATTCTAACCATTTCAGATAACGGAAAGGGAAATAATAATTCCGCAGAAAATAAAGGGGTTGGCATTATCAATATGATCAGCAGGGCTGAATTATATAACGGCTTCGTTTCCATTAATTCAAAATCAGGTGAAGGTTATACTTTAAAAGTGGTATTACCATGTTTTCAAGCCGTTTGCTGATTCTGCAGAATTTTAAATTCTTATTACTGCCCACAAACATGATAAATTCATCCATCTGGTTCAGAAAAGTTTAAACATCATTTTCCTTTTATATCTATAAACAGCAAGCATACAACGCCAACTTTAGCGACCTGTGAATTATGTAAATATTTTGAAGAATTGTGTAACAATATGCATAAATAACGAGATTACCTTTACCTTATTAATGCCGTAGCATAAGGCATTAAATATCCTGCTCACTAAGACCAAACCTCCTAATCACTGGAAATACAGGTAACCTTACCACATCAATTTACAAGAATATTAAAGCAGTTTGTTCTGAAAAACTGAACGCTTGAAATTTTAAGTGACCCTGCACTATATATTATACTCAAGCACAAATAATGCAATACCTGTGATTTTCGAAAAATCCGGGTAGGACTTATGGTCCTACCCTTTTTTTATTAATGGTGTGCCTCGTCGCACTTAAATAAATTAAAAGAGTCTATAACTTATAACCATCAACAGCAATTATTGTAACTTCATCAATATAAGATTGTGTAAAATCATCTTAGTGATGTACAATGTGTGAATTGTGTAACT
>JBBKXU010000119.1:0-6176 GCA_037969645.1 Ferruginibacter sp.
GCTTATTGCGGCAACCCTGTTAAAAAAGCAGATGCTATAAAACTGGTTAACAAGTTTGCCTGGAAAGACCTCAATAATTTATATTATCATTTAGAAAAAAATCAGCCTTTAAAAATACCCGACTCTGTAAAACAAAACAGCATGACTGATTATTTTATGCAGAGCAAAGATTTTGAGGGACTGGGTTATATCATGTATGCCAAACAAGTTGAGCCTTATGTCACCGGCATGTATAACGAATGGGAAACCGTTAGAAGAGACAGCCTGAAAATGGCTAAACTTATAAAAAGTGGCCAGCAATTATATGCGGTTGCAAAAAAAGATCTTTTTAAACAGAAATACGCATACCAGGTTTTACGTCTGGCACATTACAGCGGCCGTTATAGCGATGTTATTAACTGGCATAATGATTATGCAGCAGTACTTAACGGCAGCACTTTGTTGCAGCCGGTTTGCCTGGCATTGAAGGCTGGCGCTTTATTTCGTTCGGGAAGTGATAAAGAAGCAGCTTATTTTTTCAGCAAAGCATTTAATGCCAGTGCGGTTAACCGCATCTCCAACTACCTGGGTTTTAAATGGTCGATTGATGCTAAGGTTGATAAAAAAGACTACCTCGCTCTTTGTAAAAACGATGCAGAAAAAGCATCCATGCTTGCGTTGTTTACGATGGGCAGTACCAACAATGATCTGGATAATTTAAAAGAAATTTTCAAACTAAACCCAGCAAGTGAAGAGTTGGATTTATTAGTGGTTAGAGAGATTAACAAATTGGAGGAGAAATATTTTACGCCATCATTACAACGTATGCAAGGCGGCAAAGCTTTTTATTTTGACTGGACCGAAGCCAATGCCGATAGCATTATTGATGATGCCGAAAAAGAAGTTAAGGCTTTGGCTGTCTTTTTACATGACGCTGCTCAATCAGGTAAATCTAAAAATGCAGGATTGCTTGAAACTGCCGCTGGGTATGCATCTTACATGATTAAGGATTACCCAACTGCGAAAACTTATTTAGCTGCAGCCAGTAAAATGTCGCTTACTCAAAAAATAAAAGATCAGTTGGCTTTAACCAAACTGCTGGTTACTATTAATGAAAAAGAAAAAATTGATGATGCTTTTGAAGTAGAATTATTACCCTCGTTGCAATGGTTGGAAGATAAGGCGAAGCTAGAAAAAACGGTTACAATAGATTATTGGGATGTAAATCAATGGCGGGCTATTTATCGAAACCTGATGAGTGAAATTATTGCTAAACGTTATCGCCAGCAGGGCGATCTGGCAAAAGAAACGCTGGCCATTGGCGCTGCGGACTGGATTATGAAAGGCTCTAATGAGTATTTCCCAACCAACGGAATATACTTTTTAAGAGATAAGCTGATGAGTACTGATGTTGAGAAACTGTATACTCTGTTAAATTCTAAGCAACCAAATAAATTCGAGACCTATCTTTTTAATCATAATTCAGTTACAAAAAAAGCTGTGATTGATTTTGCTGGTACATCTTATCTAAGAGAATATGATTACTCCAAAGCCATAGAATGGTTTAAAAAATCAACCGATAAAACCATCATCAATAAAAACCCGTTTGCAGATCTTTTATATGACAGAGAAGAACAGTTGCCTTTAGAAAAGAAGTTTAGTACAACCAAACAGGCTTTTACACAGGAAATGTTGAAACTATCACAGCTCGCTAAACAACCTGCTACCGCTGCCGCCAGTTATTACAAAATGGCACTCGGCATGTACAACATGACCTACTATGGCCACACCTGGGAATTGGTGCAATATTATCGCAGTGGCAGCGATGGTTATTTCGTTCCGAAAGATGCAACCGATTTCCAAAAAGAATATTATGGCGCTTTAAAAGCGCAGGAATATTTTGAAAAAGCCATGAATGCCAGCAATGATAAAAACTTTAAAGCCCGCTGTTTATTCATGATGGCTAAATGTGCTCAAAAACAAGTTCATCAGCCGCAATATGGCGAGTTTGAAACCAATTGGGATCAATACGATGTAGCTTATAAAGGATATTGGCCTATGTTTAAGAAGAACAAATATTTTCCGCAGTTTGTAAAAGAGTATGGTAATACTCCTTTTTATAAAGAGGCTTTCAGCAGTTGTAGTTATTTGAGAGATTTTGTGAAGAAGAAATAAAATCTATTTAAACATACCATTAAATCTGCAATGCTCCTCATTGTTATACAGTTGAACGTAGTCCCGAAAAAATCGGGATAGACTGTCGCCAATGAAGTCCAATCAATGTTTCTAAAGCTTGTTCCACGAAAAAAACCACCAGCTTTTATACTGATGGTTTAATTTATGTTTGTGCTTATTCAAACCATATTAACTGCAACCCATACTATTACCACAATTCAAACACTTGTAGCAAGTGCCGCTGCGTACAGTTATATGTCCGCAGGTGTTACAGGCAGGTGCATCGCTTTGCATGCTTTTAGCTGCTGCATTTACAGCATCCATACCAGCTTCTGCTTTTTTATGTGCGGTGCGGTGTTGCCCTTTTGCAGGTTGTGCCGTACCATTTGCCGAACCCATCACCCTTACTTCACTCAGCTCAGGCTTTCTGTCTCCGATTGTTGGGGAGTTCTCATCCCAGTCTTCATCACCCATATTTTGAACTTCGGGTGTATCCAATACATGCACTAAATCGTTTCTGCCTAAATACTCATAAGCCAATGAACGGAAGATGAAATCGATGATTGATGTTGCACTTTTAATATTTGGATGCTCAACCATTCCACAAGGCTCAAAGCGTGTGAAAACAAACTTCTCAACATATTCTTCTAAAGGCACACCATATTGCAGACCGATAGAGATAGCAATAGCAAAACAATTAAGCATACTACGCATGGTAGCGCCTTCCTTGGCCATATCAATAAATATTTCGCCTAAGGTTGCATCATTGTATTCGCCGGTACGCAGGAACAAAGCCTGACCGTTTATTTTTGCTTTTTGTGTAAAGCCCCGGCGCTTGGCAGGTAATGATCTTCTTTCAACAATCATGGCCAACTGGCGCTTCAACGTTGTATCGGCACTGTTCTGCACACGCTTATTCATTTCATCAAGCAGGTCATCAATGGTTAGTTTACCCATATCAACCATGCTGCTGATATCGGCAGCAAGTTTGGCTGCTTTATCTTCGCTTATTGGGTCGTCTAATTTCTTTTTCTTATCACTCTTATTACTTAAAGGCTGTGACAGCTTTGAGCCATCACGATATAAAGCACAGGCTTTTAAACCAAGCTCCCAGCTCAATCTGTAAGAATCTGCGATCTCCGCTTGTGTTGCTTCGTTTGGCAGATTGATAGTTTTAGAGATAGCGCCGCTTAAGAAAGGCTGGGCTGCACCCATCATACGGATATGTCCGTGTGCATGGATGAAGCGCTCACCAATCTGTCCGCATTTATTGGCACAGTCAAAAACGGGTAAATGTTCGTCTTTTAAATAAGGAGCTCCTTCCACTGTCATGGTACCACATATATATATATTAGCGGCATCAATTTCTTCATCGCTGAAACCTAAAGCTTCCAATAAACTCCAGGAATAATCGGTGTACTGCTCGGGTTTAAATCCTAAACGATCCAAACAGGTTTCGCCCAATGTATGTGCATTAAACACAAAACCAATTTCGAACGCAGCGCTTAAAACGCTGTTCAGTTTAGCAATATCTTCTTCGATAAATCCTTTTTCCATCAATGTTTTGGTGTTGATGAAAGGCGATTTATCTATTGATGCATGCCCTTTCGCATAGGCAACAATTTCTTCAATTTCCTTTTCGCTGTATTTTAAATTACGTAATGCCTGTGGTACGCTCTGGTTAATAATTTTGAAATAACCACCACCACTTAATTTTTTAAATTTAACTAGTGCAAAATCGGGTTCAACACCTGTGGTATCACAGTCCATTACTAAACCGATTGTACCGGTTGGCGCAATTACGGTAGTTTGTGCATTGCGGTAGCCGTGCTTCTCACCTAATTGTACTGCATCATCCCAAGCTTTGGTTGCAGCTTTCAATAAATAGTCAGGGCAATATTTTGCATTGATACCCTGCGGTTTAATCTGGATGCCTTCATAGGCATCAATGGCATCGTATGCAGCCGCACGGTGGTTACGCATTACACGTAACATATGTTTTTTATTTTCTTTGTACTTATCAAAAGCACCCAGGAAGCTTGCAAGTTCGGCAGATGTTTTATAAGATACACCGGTCATGATGGCGGTGATAGCACAAGCTATGCCTCTTGCTTCTTCGCTATCGTACGGAATGCCGCTTACCATTAACATAGAACCGAGGTTGGCAAAACCCAAACCAAGTGTTCTGTAATCGTAAGAAAGTTGCGCCACTTCTTTTGAAGGGAACTGCGCCATTAGCACAGAAATTTCCAATACCGTTGTCCACAAGCGGCAGGTATGTTCAAAACCAGCTACATTAAATGTATTGTTGCTCTCGTCAAAAAACTGGCGAAGATTTACACTAGCTAAGTTACAAGCCGTGTTATCTAAGAACATATATTCGCTACAAGGATTAGATGCCCTGATAGGCCCGCCTTCGGGACAGGTGTGCCATTCATTGATAGTAGTATCGTATTGTGTACCGGGATCAGCACAACGCCATGCAGCGTATGTGATATTCTCCCATAATTTTTTGGCTTCTATTTTCTTCATCACACGGCCATCACTTCTTCCTTTCAGTTCCCACTCGCCATCTTCATCCAAAATATTAAAGAATTCATTTGGTATGCGGATAGAGTTGTTGCTGTTTTGTCCACTTACTGTTCTGTAAGCTTCTCCTTCGTAATCGCTGGGATACCCCGCGGCGATTAAAGCAGCTACTTTATCTTCTTCTTCAACTTTCCAGTTGATAAATTTTTCAATTTCGGGATGATCCAGATCCAAACAAACCATTTTGGCTGCTCTTCGGGTTGTACCACCACTTTTAATAGCGCCTGCTGCACGGTCACCAATCTTTAAGAAACTCATCAGGCCGCTTGATGTGCCGCCGCCGCTCAACTTCTCTCCTTCGCCACGTATGCTGCTGAAGTTGGTACCCACACCGCTTCCGTATTTAAAAATTCTTGCCTCACGTACCCAAAGATCCATGATGCCGCCTTCGTTAACTAAATCATCTTCTACACTTAATATAAAGCAGGCATGTGGTTGAGGACGCTCATAAGCATTAGCCGATTTTTTTAACTGGCCATCTTTTGCATCTACATAATAATGTCCCTGCGGTTTGCCGGTAATGCCATACACTTCATGTAAACCTGTATTAAACCACTGCGGACTGTTTGGTACGCAGGCCTGGTTTAAAATGGAGTAAACCAATTCATCATAAAAAACCTGAGCATCATTTACTGTTGCAAAATAATCATAGCGTTCGCCCCACACTCGCCAGCAATGTGCCATGCGATGAGCAACCTGTTTAACGGTTGTTTCTCTTCCGGAAGTTCCATCATCTTTTGGAACACCAGCTTTTCTAAAATACTTCTGCGCCAAAATATCTGTCGCTATCTGGCTCCATTGTTTTGGAACTTCTACATTATCCATCTGGAAAACAATTTCTCCTGTTGGATTTTTAATTACTGAAGTACGGTAATCGTATTCAAACATATCGAAAGGACTAACGTCGTCTTTTGTAAACTGCCGGGAGAACTGAAGTCCTTTTGCAGATAGAGATTTTTTTGGCATAATATATACGAGGCTATTTAAATGGGTTAAGTATCGTTAAGCAAACGAAAATATTTGTATTGAGTGAAGAATCAAACTTATAAATATTAACACCTGTGGACAAAAACGGTGGATAATTTTGAAGAATCAAACGGGTATTGGATTTGCTCACTTTTCCCCATCATATTTGAAAAATGTTTGTTTTAAATCTTGGAAGTTTCAGAAAAGATTCAACTAGCTGATTTCAGGCTGTTTTACTTGTTTTCTCCTGTTTTTGAACTCGCTACTGAATATTGTTTTACGGGTAGAAAACTTACCTCACTTTTGTACGAAGGTGTTTCTGACAGCTCTTAGTTTTTGCCAAAAATTCATCGCCGAAATCAATTCTACAGCAGGTGGAAAATATTATTTCGTTTATCCGCATAAATAAACAAGCCATGCTGTTGTACAAACAAAATGTATTGAGTAGATTTATGAAAACATATTTG
>JBBKXU010000120.1:0-2990 GCA_037969645.1 Ferruginibacter sp.
CCTCATCGGTATAGGCAATGCGCTGCTCTAATTGCTGCTGCTGGGAAACCGTCTGCTTGTTTTTGCAGAAAAAAGGGCAAACAATAGTTTTCAATAGACAATTGTACCAAGCCCAACAAAATGCTCAGCATTTTCTACTTGCAATTCAGTAAAAATAAAATTCACCCCCTCCTCCGTTATGGGTCTACTTGTTTTTGCTCATAAAAACAAAAATTCAACCCCAATATTATACATAAAAATTTGCATCTGTCAATTTAAAATATTAAGTTAGAGCATATTCCTCCGTGCTAAAAATCTTACTCAGGGTATAGAGATTCTTTTTTTTATAAGCTTTGTTTGAGTCATCTGGATTTTATCATAAGGTTGATTCAACAATGAGAATTGCAAATAGTTTTATATAACCGGATAGCCGAAAACGGTATAAAGAGTAGGCATTAAATACAATTTTATGGCAGTTAAATTTGTTAAATTAAAAGATGACTATAATACAAAAACCAAAACAAAAGATATTGTTGTTGAGGTAAGTATTGGCGATGGACAGGATGGTAATTATACCGTGTCGCTTGATAAAACCCTGATTGAAATTAATGCACCTGCAAATATGGGCACACGGGAGGATGTAAAAGGGAAGACGACAATTGTATCGGTTAAGGTTAACGATACACTGGAAGAAACCAATCATACCAGTATGACCGTCACTATTACCGAAGGTGCCAGCACTACTGTTTTTGGTCCCTATAGCCAGGAAGTAGATAAACACCTTGATTCAGTAATTTATACACTAAAACTGACAAACCAATGAGGAAAAGATGCTGCGTAATATTGATCGTTTTTCTTTGTCTGTTTCAAAACGTACAGGCACAGGATGACGCAAAGCTTAATGTTCCGGTGAGCCCTGCTTTTAGCATTTTGGGTTTTGAACCCTCGGCCGTCATGCGGCCAACAAACGCAAAGAGCCTGGCAACCGATGTGTTGAGTTCATTTGATAAGAACGGCAAACTACTTTTGAATCTTGGCCTTGAGGTAGCGCCATACTGGTTGAAAAGCCATCCAGGCTTAACCCGGGAAAAATACCTTAACCCAAATGTGGGTCAGGCTTTCCTGCAAAGCCTGAGTATTTCTGCCGGTACTGCAAAAGATTCAGCCACCGGTAGTAATAAGCTGGGTGCGGGTTTCCGGTTCAGACTCAGTAATGGCAAGCCTGTTGCTGCACTTAAAGAAGCTGAATTGGAAATGAGTAAAAAAGACGAAATCACCCTTACCATAAATAATGTAAGCGCCGGGGCTGTGGCTACCGATACCAAAGAATCGCTGATTGACGAACTTGCAAAAAAACTAAAAACCGAATTGAAGCTTGACGAACCGGTGATTAAATCGGTGATTGACCGGGCCAAAGAACTGGCGGGAACATTCGGCAATAAACCCGACGATATAGAAAGTTTCTTTGAAGCGCTTATTAACGACCGCGATGCTGCCGATATTGATCTCAAAAAGAAGATATCCAACCTGGTATACGACAGGCGTGGTTTTGTACTTGAATTTGCCGGAGCCACAGGCTACAATTCGGATGTTAAAAATTTCGACCGCCTTGGTTTTTGGGGCAATGCTTCCTATTATGTTTCGCCTGATGATTTTTTTACGCTAACGGCAAGATATATGCACAAGGGTAATGATACTGTCATGAATAATGTTGATGTTGGACTTGGATTTTTAAAAAAAGGGCCAAGTTTTAATATTTCTGTAGAGGGAATGCTGCGCTGGTACCGTGCCGATATACCCGCTCTGGATATTGCCAACATGCCTATTACCAGGGTAGAAAAAAAATTCACTTACAGGCTTGCGGTTCAGGGTTCTTATATCATAACTAAAGATATCAGCGTTAACCTGAGTATTGGTAAAGACTTTGATTCGCCGTTTGTTTCGGGGAGCGGTGTATTTTCCATTTTGGGTTTAAACTACAGTATATTCAGCAAAGAGCCACCGGCTTTAAAATAATGCCGCTTATTTTTTATCCTTCAAAAACAAAAATTCCGCTTTTACCACCCAGGAAATACCAAAGACAATCAGCGCTACACACTCGATCCCAAAAACGAGTTTATACTTAATTGCCGCTACTTCAAAAAAAAGATCATGCTTAATGCAATGGTAATATTGCAATAAATATACATAAAACCCGGCTGATAGTTACCGTTATTTAACCCACTCAATATCCGTTAAATTACCCATGTTTCGTTTAAGCGTCTATGCTATATTTGTATTGAAATGATGGTACACAAAAGAGCCATTGTTTATGATTGAGGTTCAACATAATTTTAGCAGTCCAAAATGAGTAAACAGAAAGAAAATCCACTAACACCAAAAGAATCTCATGTTTTGGGGTTACTGGCTACAGGACTGATGTATAAGGAGATGGCGGTTGTGCAAATGGTAAACATCAACACTATAAAAAAGCACTGTAAAAGTATTTATAAAAAGATAAACGTGCGTAACCGAACCGAGGCAACCAATTATTTCAATTCCTGAAAGACCACTAAACACCTAACGGTGTTGTAACAGCCCAATTTTTATTTAATAATTATTGAATGAAAGAAGTATTTCTTTCATAGGGGGAATACTATAATCAACCCGGACGGGTATCTAAATGCATTAAACATGAAAAAATTAATTATCATCCTTTTAATTTTAACACCGGCTTTAAGCCGTGCCCAGTACGTGATGCAGGGCATTTGCACAAAAAGCGGTAATGCTTTTACGCTAAACGGAATAAGCCAGAGTCCTTATGCCGGCCGGTTTTTTTATTTAACAGCATTTAATCTTAATAATAATTTCGACCTGCGGTTTAATGCCTTTGTTGGCCACTATTTCAACAATGGCTTTGCCTTTTTATTTAAGCCGGGTACAGTGCCAACCGCAACAAACCCACCCATAGCAATTAATACTGATAATATTAACAACTTTGGTACCGGCAGCATTACTACCGATTTTGTGGT
>JBBKXU010000121.1:0-8824 GCA_037969645.1 Ferruginibacter sp.
GTTTAAATACTTCCATTTTAACCGAATCTAAAACAGTTCTCCCCTCTTTAATTTTAGTATTTAAAAGTTTGATGGCCTGCTGGCTGAACTGAATGGTTTGCTGGTAGTGGCGGGTCATCAATTCTATTTCTGCAATATTTAATAACTGATAAAAAGCTTGCAGGCTGCTCTCTCCTTTTACACTCTTTAAATAAGTAAGAACTTTATTTGCTATAGCCAAGGCTTTTTGGCTATCACCATTTTTAGCATAAAATAGTGAAGCATTGCGACAAAAATCCATTCTGGCATTATCGTAATCATCCTGGTAAGACTCGGCCAGCAGCGAATCACTTTGGTCGTAGTATGCTCTTGCTTTAGTAACATCGCCACGATTTTCATAATTCAATGCCAAACCGTATTTCACTTCTGCATCCCAGTATAAATAATCTCCTTTTGCTTTTTCAAGCTTTTGTAAGCCTTTGGTAAAAAACTGTAAAGCTTTGTCGTAGTTCCTTATAGAATTATAATGTTGCCCCAGTAAAATTTCTGAAATGAAAATATCGGGCTCATCGGGGTTTAGGTTCTTTAGTTTTTGTTCGTATGAATAATTCAACAGATCGCCTGCTTTACCATAGTCGCCTATTTCTTTATAAATTCCGGCTAAATTGTCAATAGCCTGAAACAAACCTACCGTGGCATTATATTTCTTAGGGTGATCGCCCTTCATAGCAACGAACTGCTGATAGTTAGAAATAGACCGAAGCATGGCATTAATGGCATCCGTGGTTTTTCCCTCAGTACTATACAATCCGGCTATATTATTCTCTATAATTGCGGGGCGGTAAAATTTATTGATGGCACTGTCGGGCATTTTCATAACAGCATCTAATGCCCGCTGATAAAAAAGTGTAGCACTGTCGTACTTTGATGCAAACCACATGCTGGAAGCTACTGAATTGTAAGATAAATAGAGTTCCTCGGCAGTTGCATTTGAGGATTCTCTGAGTTGCAGAGCCCTGCGATGGTGTTTGATTGAAAGCGACACATTGGCCAGCCTTTGTGCAAATACGCCAAGGTTATATTCACAATATGCGATATCAAGTGTATTATTACCGGGCAGTTGCTTTACATAATTCAGTTTCTCTGTAGTTAAATTATAAGCCTCTTTATTTTGGCCAATACTGCCAATAAATTCCCCTGCTTCTGAGTAAGCCTTAATTATTATCTTTTGAGTACTGGTCTTTGTCTTAATTAAATCAAGGAAGGCATAAACAGCAGCAATGGCTTTTTCGGGCCCTGCTTGTTTGTAAATAACTTTACCTTTTAGCGGTAGATAATATACAAGGGTATCTATTTGCCCGGCAGCAATAAATCTATCTAGATTGCTCTGTATTAAACTATCAGCAAGTGTGTAATTCTTAGCGTCAATCGCATCACTGATTGCGTCACCTCCTCTCAGTTTCTCCTGCGCAAGTAGGGGCAACAGTATAATCAGTAATACAGCCAGTATAGATATATGTATTTTGCGAAGCATTATTTTTTAGTGACCTCATTAATTAATTTATCAGCATCAGTATTTCCAGATCTTTTAATCAATTCGAGGGCTTTGTCCTTTTCGCCTTCCTTCAGTAAAATCAACCCTAGATACCAACAGGCTTCTTTGTAAAAGGGTTTATTGACGTTGGCGGTTATGGTGCCGAGTAATTCTTTTGCTTTGTCGCTGTTCTTGTTGGCCAATTGTGCCACACCTAAAAAATAATTAAGTGTATCGCTTTGCGGAGCCTCTACTTTCAACTTCGACCAGGCATCAATAGCTTTTTTATAATTCCCTTCTTTGTAATCAACCATGGCTTTTTCAAAACTGTAATCTTCACTATTGCCCATGGCTGTTATCAATCCTGGATCGGGGGAGTAATAGGCAGCGTATAATTTTTCATTTTCGTTGTCAGCATTCACTAACCACCACACCGACAGGAAGGCAATAGAAATTACAGAAGCCGCAATAAGCCATTTTTTATAACGCGGAAACATAGGCACCGTTTTGCTCAATGGCTGATCGTTTGATTTGATATTGCTGTGAAAGGTATTAAGCTTTTCCTCAAGAACTGCTTCTTTAAGACCTAGCAGCAGCAGTTTCACTTCCTCTACTTTTTGCTGCAACTTTTCATCAGTAATCATTTGTGCTACAAAGACGGCTGCTTCTTCAGCCCCCATTTCGTTATTCAGATAACGTTCTATCTGTTCAAATTCTTCCTGCGATATGTCGTGTTGATGTATCAATGTATATTATTGGCTGTCTTTTGTATTTGTCATTTCTCTTAGTTTCTGTAAACACCGGTATTTATTATTTTTGGCACTTGCCTCTGTCCACGAAAAATGAACAGCAATCTCCCTCATACTCTCTTTTTCAAAATAAAACAAGTTCAGCAGTTTTTTACACTGATCGCCCAATTGCCGGTAATTGGCTTTAACAGCTTCAATATATTCTACATCATCATCTGCCAGCGTTTCTTCTTCAATGAAAGCTATATTTGCTTCAGCTAATGGTATCGTTTTTTTATATTTCACCGATCGTAGTTGGTCTATCCATTTATATTTTGCAATTTGATAAATATAGCCTCCAAGTGAAGTCTCATTTTGGGGTTTAAACTTATCCAATTGAATATTTCTCCATACTGTTACAAAAGCGTCCTGATAAACATCTTTTGCATCATCTTCGGATCCATTATTCTGCAAAACGAAAAACTTAATTTTGTCAAAATGCTGCACGTACACGGCATTCATAACTTTTTCGTCATTTGCTTTTAAAGCAGCTATTTGATTGTTAAGTATAATAAATCGGAATATTTAGTCTAGTGATTATGAAATTATTCCGGACTAAGATACTTAATTATTGCTTTAAAATAATACATCGGCGTATGTGGTAAAAGGTCATCAAGTAATTATTAATACCTCTAGAATCATAAAAAATAATTCGTTTTACGCTATAGATATATTCTAGGTTATTTTACTACACACCTAATGAAACCTGAAAATTAACTTTAGATGTAGAACTACAGTCTATCCCTATTTATGTTAGTTTGGCTATATTTCTTTAACTTGAAAAAAAATATACATGAACTATAAGAAAATAATTCCGGTGGGGCTATTATTATTTGCTTCTGCAGCGGTTTCGGCCCAGCTTAATTACCCTGTTACAAAAAAAGTTACCCAGACAGACGATTATTTTGGCACAAAGGTAAGCGACCCTTATCGCTGGTTAGAAGATGACAAGAGTGCGGAAACAAAAGCCTGGGTAGAGGCTCAGAATAAAGTAACCAATGCTTATCTAGAGCAGATACCTTATCGCAAACAGTTTCAAGATGCCATTGAAAAAGTATACAATTACCCTAAATACTCTGCACCTTCCCGCAATGGTGAATGGTATTATTTTTATAAGAATGACGGATTGCAAAACCAAAGCGTGCTGTACAGGCAAAAAGGACTAACCGCAGAGCCCGAAGTAGTGATTGACCCAAACACGCTCAGTCCTGATGGTACCACCCGTTTAGTTTTATTCAACTTGTGCAAGGATGGTAAGCATGCGGTTGTTGGATTAAGCAAAGGCGGCAGCGACTGGCAAACCTACTACGTACGGGATATGGCCACAGGAAAAAATCTCGACGATGAACTTAATTGGGTTAAAGTGAGTGGCGCATCTTGGGCTGGCAATGGTTTTTATTACAGCCGCTACCCTGCTCCCGATAAAAAAGCAAGCGATCTTAGCGCCAAAAACGAAAATCACCAGGTGTATTATCATACCGTGGGCACCGCACAATCGGCTGATAAATTAATTTTTGAAGACAAAGGCAATCCGCAACGATTTCATACCGCACAAACCAGCGAAGACGAGCGCTTCCTCTTTTTATACATCAGCGACCGTGGAAAAGGATTTGATGGCAACGCCATTTCTTTTATGAATTTGAAAGCAGGCGATAAAGCTTTTAAACCGCTTATTGCAAACATCAGTAATGATGATTACAATGTAGTTGAAAATACCGATCATAGTTTTATTGTGAAAACCAATGCTAATGCACCAAACAGTAAATTAATGGTATTTGATTTTACCAATCCAGCCATGATGCGCTCTGCTGATCTGGTTGCTGAAAAGCCCGAACCCTTGCAACAGGTAAATTCGGCAGGTGGTAAGTTGTTTCTCAATTATTTAAAAGATGTAAGTGTGCGTACTATGGTGTACGAGCTTAACGGCACCTACGTTAACGAAGTAAAATTCCCAGGAATAGGTACTGCCGGCGGCTTTGGTGGTAATCACGATGATGCAGTTACTTTTTACTCCTTTACTTCCTTTACCTACCCACCTACTATTTATAAGTATGATATTGCCACCGGTAAATCAGAATTGTTTAGAGCTCCCGAAGTTAGTTTTGAACCAAAGATGTATGAAACTAAACAGGTTTTCTATTTATCAAAAGACGGCACTGTTAAGATACCCATGTTTATTGTAAGCAAAATTGCCACCAAAATGGATAGCAATAATCCTACCCTCCTATATGGTTATGGAGGTTTTAATATTTCTATGCTGCCTTCATTCAGCGCTACGTTAATTCCTTTTTTAGATGCCGGCGGTGTTTATGCGGTAGCTAATTTACGAGGCGGCGGTGAGTATGGCGAAGCATGGCACAAGGGCGGCATGTTGTTAAACAAACAAAATGTATTTGATGACTTTATTGGTGCAGGTGAATACCTGATTGCACAGAATTATACCAGCAGCAAGCGCCTGGCCATACGTGGTGGTAGTAATGGCGGCCTATTGGTTGGCACAGTTATTAACCAACGGCCCGAGCTTTTTGGCTCGGCCATTGCGCAAGTAGGTGTAATGGATATGTTGCGTTTTCAAAAATTCACCATTGGCTGGAACTGGATTGCAGATTATGGCAGTGCCGAAAAAGACGTGGCGAATTTTAAAAACCTGTTTGCTTACTCTCCACTGCATAATATAAAGTCAACCATAAAATACCCGCCAACATTGGTTACTACTGCCGATCATGATGACCGTGTGGTTCCGGCGCATTCTTTTAAATATATTGCTACACTGCAGGAAAAATATAAGGGTGAAAACCCCGTTATCATCCGCATTGATACTAACAGCGGGCACGGTGCCAGCAACACCAAAAAGAGTATTGAACAGATTGCTGATATTTATTCATTCATTTTTAATTCCATTGGTGCAACACCTAAGTTTGAGGCAATAGACCCTGGTAAATAAATACTAAACGAAAAACAACTAAAATGAACAAGATTATCTCTCTATCCTTCGGCGTACTAATGTGTATCTTATTCGTGCCTACTGCAACACAGGCACAAAAAGTTTACAGCTGCGACTCTAAGTACGATGCCGATGTAAAAGTTTACGTGGCTTCCAGTAAATATGATGCCGATCTGGTAGTATACAAAGTGAGTTCCAAGTACGATGCTAAAGACAATAAAGGACTTTGGTATTTTGTTGACTCCAAGTACGATGCAGACAAGAAAATCTATTTTGTAGATTCTAAATACGATGCTGATATAATCATTTACTACGCCAGCAGCAAGTATGATGCAGAATGGCGCAAGAAATCGAAAATGCCCAAAATGCAGTAGCAAGAATTGCTGCTTTGATTTATTAAACCCGAACAAGATTCATGCAGATAGCGATTGCCACCAATACCCTTGCCGGCAGCGGCAAAGCAATTAAACTGAGCGCAGCTATACAGAAATTCTTAAGCCAAAAAAATATAACTACTCAGATCTTTACAGAAAATGAATGGGATGGGCGCATGTATGATTTTGACCAGGTTTGGATAACCGGCGGCGATGGTACGGTTAATTATTTTGTAAATCAATACCACAATATTAAAAAACCACTATGCATTTTTAATGGCGGTACCGGCAATGATTTTTATGCACTGCTGTATGGCAAAACAACTCTGGAAGAACAGATTGAACGGGTATTGCAAGGCAAACCCAAGCCTATTGATGCCGGCAAATGCAATGAACGCTATTTTTTAAACGGTGTTGGCATTGGCTTTGAAGGCGCTGTTGCCAAAAGCCTGCAGGGCGCAAAAAAGTGGGGCGAAAAAGCATCGTTCATGATCGCCATTTTAAAACATATCTGCTTTTATAAAGAACAACAGTATCACATTTCATCGGCCGAAAAAAAGCTGGAAGGGAAATACCTGATGATCAGCATTGCCAACGGAACCCGCTATGGTGGCGGATTTTATGTAGCGCCCAATGCTAAACCAGATGACGGGCTGTTTGATGCCAATCTTGTAAAATCACTTTCGGTTCTTAAAAGGCTGCGTTATTTACCGGTGATTGAAAAAGGAAAACATATTGGCCTGCCGTTTGTTGATTATTATAACACGGCACAAATAACGATAAAAAGCGACCAGCCAATTCAGGCGCATCTGGATGGAGAATATATGGAAAGCCTTGAGCTGAAAATTCAAATGTTGCCAGCGCATTTTAATTTTATATTTTAACTTAAGTACTGAAAATAATAATGAAGCAACTTAAATTTCTGCTGTTTGTGTTTGCACTGTATTCATGTAACAATAATAAATCTGTTATAAATATTGATACTGCAAATAGCGACAGCGTTAGACCGCTTACAGAGGTTTCATTGGTTGTGTTAGGAACCATTCAGGATGCAGGATCACCGCAAATTGGATGCACAAAAGACTGCTGTAAAGATTTATTTAGGCAGCCCGATAAAAACAGAAGAGTTGTCTCGCTTGGTCTGATTGATCCAGCCAATAACAAAAAATACATTTTTGAAGCTACACCAGATTTTACACTGCAGGTAAAGGCATTAAAGAATTATTCATCCGGCAACAAAGAAACACCCGATGGTATTTTTGTAACCCATGCACATATTGGCCATTACACTGGCCTAATGTATTTAGGCAAAGAAGCGATGAATGCTGATACTGTTCCGGTGTATGCCATGCCAAAAATGCAATCATTCTTAGAGCAAAACGGCCCCTGGAGCCAGTTGGTAAAGAATAAGAATATAGCATTAGAGGAAATGAATGATGGAAAAGAAATTCGGCTCACAAACAATTTAAAAGTAATTCCATTCACTGTTCCTCACCGGGATGAATTCTCTGAAACTGTTGGTTACACAATCATCGGCCCCAATAAAAAAGCATTATTTATACCCGATATTGATAAATGGGAGAAATGGAATACCAATATTATAGATGCAATATCCAGAGTGGATTATGCTTTTGTTGATGCTACTTTTTATGATGCAGAAGAAATCAATAACCGTGATATAGCTACTATCCCCCACCCATTTATTATTGAAAGCATGAGTTTGTTTAAAGATTTACCGGCGTCAGAAAAAAAGAAAATCTATTTCATTCATTTTAACCATACCAACCCGGTCATTAATAAAAACAGCAAGCAATATCAACAGGTAGTTGCAAACGGATTTAATGTGGCAGAGATAAACGAGGTAATTAAGCTTTAGTTATTTGTTACTGTTTGCCCACTCAGCCATTTTTTCAGCAGCTTCAATTACATTGGCACAATAATGACCCAAGAAATCAGCAGGTAATTTTTCATGCAGGGGCACTTTATAACTTGCCGACAAAGCCTTCGCACCGTCAAAATCAACGTAAGATAAACGTGCAGAAAGTTCATCAGCCGGCCGGTTAAAATCAACGCCAGGTAAAATAGCAACGCCAGTTTCTTCCAAAAGTCTGTCGCATAAAATGGCGCTGTTTGTTATGCCACGGCTATGCAGTTTTTCTGTAAGCGGTGTAAAATCGAGGAAGAGATAAAAGCCACCAGTGGGATCGTTTACGAGTATATTGCCTCTTTTAATAATTGCTGCAAACTCATTACCCAGCAATGCCAGAATCTTTCTTACATGCCATAAATAATCTTCAATTTCGGTGCCGCATAAAAAAGCCTGTACCGCTGCGTATTGTATGGGAGCACTTACCGATGTATAGGTTTCACTGGCCACTGCTGCCATGGCTTCCAGCAACCAGTGCAGGTTTGATGGGAAAGAGAATGTACCCAACCGCCAGCCTCCTGCCCCACACCATTTTGATAATCCAGAACTGATGATGGTTCCTTCCGGATAATATTTGGCTATGGAAAAATGATTGACCTCGTGGTGTAACTGTCCGTAAATTTCATCCGATAAAATATAAATATTGTTTTTTCTGGCTGTTTCAGCAAGCGCCATAATGCTTTCCTTTCCATAAGTAATGCCATCGGGATTGCCGGGATAGTTCAGTATTAATAAATAATTTTTCTTACCATCACTGTTATTTTCTTTACAGAATTTTTCCAGTTGTTCTGGTAATAAACGCCATTTACTTTCAGGCGTTGTATGTAAAACATGAATGGTATTGCCAATAATTTTTGCTTGCGGCAAATAAGAAACCCAACTCGGACTTGGTATGATAACCTCTCCTTCAAAAACCATCTGCAGCAAAAACAACAACTCCTTTGAGCCGGGGCCAATGATCACATTGTCAGGCAGAATATCTACGCCATCTTTTTTACGATGGAAATCTGCTACGGCTTTCCTGAGCTCCGGCAGTCCCTGTACATGCAGGTAATCTTTTTGAGGAGCGTACAACCTTAATGCGTTTACAACAGAATCGGGCACCGGAAAAGGCGATTGTCCCAATCCTAATTTATATATATGTTTACCTTTTGCGGCAAGTTCTTTACAGTGTTGATTAATGCGAAGCGTAGGGGACTCTTTTAAACCTCTTACGTTAGGATTTAAAAAAAGATGTTTTTTTTCTGCTCCGTTTGCATTTACATCATTCGAAGTCGA
>JBBKXU010000122.1:0-28582 GCA_037969645.1 Ferruginibacter sp.
GTTGCATCAAACACTACCATCAACAGAGACAATCTCACAACTCCCGACTCACAACTCACAACTATTGGTGCAGGAGGCTTAAGCGGCTTACCCGTAAAAGCAAGATGCACAGAAATTGTGAAATACATTCATCAAAAAACAAACGGACAAATCCCTATTATTGCAAGTGGAGGTATATTTACCGGAGCTGATGCAAAAGAAAAAATTGATGCAGGTGCTTCTTTAGTTCAGGTATGGACCGGTTTTATTTATGAAGGTCCCGGCATTGTAAAACAAATTTGTAAAAAATTATAACTTAAAAATGGAACATCTTTTTACCAGCGAAAGCCTGATTAGTTTTCTGATACTTGTTATCCTGGAAGTAGTATTGGGTATCGATAATGTAATTTTTGTAAGCATTATTCTGAATCGTTTAAAGAAAATAAAAGACCAGAAAAATGCCAGACGAATATGGATGGTTACAGGTATATTATCCCGTAGCTTAATGTTGATGGGATTGGGATGGCTGTTGAGCCAGAAAGGTAAATCTGTTTTTGAAATTGGAGGAAAAGGATTCGATCTGGCAAGCATCGTGATGATATTGGGCGGTTTATTCCTTATTTATAAATCGGTAAAAGAAATCCACGATAAACTGGAAGGCGAAGACCCCAATGAAAAAAGTAAAAATGTAAAAGGTATTTCTTTAGCAAACGCAATCGGGCAAATCATGTTGATTGATGCTGTATTTTCATTCGATAGCATCATAACGGCTGGTGGAACTGCCAAATATGTCGAGATCATGATTGCGGCTGTGGTTATTGCGATGACGGTGATGTTTTTATTTAGCACAGGCATTGCGGCATTCATTCACAAGCACCCTACACTTAAAATGCTGGCGCTTTCTTTTTTGGTGATGATTGGTTTAAGTTTAATTATTGAAGGCTGGGATAGCGAAGCGGCTCATCAGTTACACCTAAAAAATTATATTTATTTTGGTATGGCTTTCTCTTTTATTGTAGAGGTAATGAATATGACTATGAGAAAGAGAATGCAAAAGAAAAGGGTGGTTGAATTGAATGAGCCTGTTTTAAATACAGAAGAAGAAAAAGGATATTCAGATCAGGCGCAGTAAAGTGGCCGCAACCATACCAGCGGTTTCAGTTCTAAGCCTTGTTTCTCCTAACGATACTGCACTAAAATGATTTTGCAAAGCCAATTCAATCTCATCTGCCGTAAAATCTCCTTCGGGACCTATTAAAATTATTTTAGTAGATAGGGATACGTTATTTAAATCGGATAAGTTCCGTTTAGCATCATCAATACAATGTGCAATAAATTTTTGTTGATGTGCTGATGATTTTACAAGTTCATTAAACTTTGTTGGTTCATGCAAAACCGGTAACCAGCATTGCTGACTTTGCAGCATGGCGCTTACCAGAATGCTTTTCAACCGATCATACTTAAAAGTGCTTTTCTCCGTTCTGCTACAAACAAGCGGGATAATTACCGAAACACCGATCTCAGTTGCTTTTTCTAAAAACCATTCAAAACGTGTATTGTTTTTTACAGGAGAAATAGCGATGGCAATGTTGTTCGTTGACCGTTGTTGGTTGTTCGTTTTTATAACTTTAACTGCACATCTTTTCCGGTTATCATCTATTATTTCGGTGGTAAACAAATCTCCTTTGCCATTTGTGAGTTGCAACTGCTCGCCATTTTGCATTCGAAGCACTTGAACGATATGCTTGCTGGTAGCTTCATCAAGCACTATATCAGAAACTGATGCAACTATATCTTCTTTATAAAAAAATGGTAATGCCATAAAAACGAATGGAGAACAAATCTAAAATTCATTCTCCATTATCAATTAAAAAATTTTCAATTAGAAAGGTGCATCCTCATCAAACTCCCCGTCATTCATTTTGCTGCCCTTTTGTATATACAGTTTTGCACCGTCACCATCGTCGCTCTTCACTGGCTTCCAGTTTCCGCCAGGTAAGCCGCTGGCAAAATCGCCACCGCCTTCTTCTTCAATAAATTTTTGAATATGCAATAATGCCTTCAATTTAATCGTATCCAAACTACCATTACGGTGCTTGGCAATCTTTACATAAGTTTCCCCTTTGTTGCTCTCTCCCATTTCGTTGCTGGTGATATCGTAGTACTCGGGACGGTATAAAAACATAACCATATCCGCATCCTGCTCAATAGCACCCGACTCTCTCAAATCACTCAACTGCGGAATCTTTGCACCTTCTTTTCTCTTCTCTACCTCACGACTTAACTGCGATAATGCAATAATAGGCACTTGTAATTCTTTTGCAAGTCCTTTCAAATCTCTTGAAATACGGCTAATCTCCTGCTCCCTATTTCCATTGCGGTTTTCACCGGCACCACTCATCAATTGTAAATAGTCAATTATAATTAAGCCAACATTGTGTTTGTTTTTTAAACGACGGCATTTAGCCCTTAATTCAAAAATATTTAATGCTGCTGTATCATCAATAAAAATGGGCGCTTTTGATAAACGTTCGATACCATTTTTATACAACTGCTTCATTTCATGTTCTTCCAGTTTACCACGGGCAATTTTCTCTAACCATATTTCACTTTCGGCACTTAATATACGTTGTACCAATTGTGAGCTGCTCATCTCCAAACTGAAGAAGCCCACAGCAGTTGGTTTGGTAGGGTCTAATGCCGCACTCCTGGCCAGGTTCAACGCAAAAGCGGTTTTACCAACGGAAGGTCTTGCAGCCAAAACGATTAAATCTGTAGACTGCCAACCATAAGTCAGCCTGTCTAAAGAAGGAAAGCCGGTAGGAACACCAGTGATATCTTCCTGTCTATTACGCATGTCTTCAATGCGTTGAATGGTTTTTACTAAAACCGTATCAATGCTATCGAAATTTTTGCGCAAGTGACTATTGGTGATCTCAAAAAGTTTTCCCTCAGCATCATCCAGCATATCAAAAACATCGGTGCTGTCTTCGTAGGCATCACCAATAATTTCACCGCTGATGCGGATTAATTCACGCTGAATAAACTTTTGTAAAACAATTCTGGAGTGAGCTTCAATATTGGCCGACGAAACTACCGCATTGGTGAGTTTGGTAACATAATAAGGACCGCCAACAGCATCCAGTTCTTCCCGGAATTTTAATTCCTCTACAACCGTTAACAAATCGATAGGCAAACTCTTTATGGCCAAACCCTGCATGGCTTTGTAAATCCGTTGGTTGGCATCTACATAAAAACACTCTGGTTTTAAAATCTCCACCACGGTATCGAATGCGCTTTTTTCGAGCATGATGGCACCCAATACTGCTTCTTCCAGTTCCTTTGCCTGTGGCGGAACCTTGCCGTACATCATGTTTCCAAGGTCGAGCGGCGCTTTACGGCGCAGCTTTTTATCTTTATTAAAATTAGTAAGCTCCATGTTTAAATTCCTGTTACTTGTTAGGGTTAATACTTGTAAGGCGGCTAAGGTAATTGCAAAAGGTTCATCCCTCAACATTCATTTTTATCCACACAGGGTTAAATAGGTTTTTTGCAGGTGTTTTCCCCAAGTTTTTCCACAGCAAAGATAGTTTATTAAGGTTTACGATAAATTTCCCACATCGAATTAACACACCTAAATTCACTGAAATTGGCAACTTAGCTTGTTTTATTAACAATTGGTTAAAGCCAAATTTTCTTTTTTGCACCGCTACTTTTTTTTTGCCCATTGCAATAACAAAAAACTATCCTTAGATTATCGGTTTTGCAGATTCTGTCCTTCGCAATCAAAAAACTATCTTTGCCAATTAACTATAAATTTTAATACCCGGATGATCATTAGTTACAACTGGCTTTGTGAATATTTGCCCGAAGCAATTGAACCCGAAAAGTTAAGTAAGATACTTACCTCTATTGGCTTGGAGGTAGAAAGTCTGCATAAGTATGAAGCTATTAAAGGTGGGCTGCAGGGATTATTTATTGGAGAAGTATTAGCCTGCGAAAAACATCCCGATGCTGATAAATTAAAACTTACAACGGTAAACATTGGTGCCGAAGAAAAACTGCAAATTGTTTGTGGCGCTCCCAATGTTGCTGTGGGGCAAAAAGTTATTGTCGCCACTATCGGTTCAACAATCTATCCTGTTACCGGTGATCCTTTAACCATGAAGAAAGCAAAGATCAGGGGAGTTGAAAGCCATGGAATGATTTGTGCCGAAGATGAAATTGGATTGGGCGAAAGTCATGCTGGCATTATGATTCTGCCCGAAGACTCTATCGTTGGTACGCCAGCTGCAGCATATTTTAAACTTACCGATGACTATATTTTTGAGATTGGCCTTACACCCAACCGCATTGATGCCATGAGTCATTTGGGCGTTGCCCGTGATGTTTGTGCTTACTTATCGCATCACGACAAAAAAAATACTATTGTAAAATCTCCTTTCAAAAATAATTTTAAACCCGATAACCAGGGTTTACAAATGGAAGTGGTGATAGAAGATGCCGAAGCTTGCCAGCGTTATTCTGGCGTGAGTATTGAGGGCGTTACAATTGCAGAAAGCCCCGACTGGCTGCAATTGAAATTAAAAAGTATTGGCTTGCGCCCTATCAACAATTTAGTTGACATCACTAATTTTATTTTGCATGAAACCGGGCAACCGCTGCATGCTTTTGATGCAGATGCCATTACAGGCAAAAAAGTAATTGTAAAAACTTTGCCCGAAGCAAGTGTATTTATTACACTGGATGAAAAAGAAAGAAAATTATCGGCCGAAGACCTGATGATTTGCAATGCAGAAGAGCCTATGTGTATTGGAGGTGTTTATGGCGGCAAGCATAGTGGAGTTACAGATTCAACAAAAAATATTTTTCTAGAGAGCGCCTGGTTTAATCCGACCAGCATTCGCAAAACATCTTTAAGGCACGGTTTACGTACCGATGCTGCAGCCCGTTTTGAAAAAGGGGTAGATATCAGCAACACAGTAAACGTTTTAAAAAGAGCTGCCATGCTCATTAAAGAAATTGCCGGTGGCGACATTGCCAGCGACATTATTGATGTTTATCCGGTACCTAAAGAAAAAACAGAAGTTGCCCTTAAATATCATTACCTGAAAAAATTAAGTGGTAAAAATTACCATGGCGATACGGTTAAAGATATTTTACGCAGCCTCGGTTTTGAATTGATTAAAGAAGGTGATGATGAAATGCGCTTAGCAGTTCCTTTCAGCAAACCTGATATAACTATTGGCGCAGATATAGTTGAAGAAATTATGCGGATTGATGGCTTGGATAATGTTGATATTCCATCTATGATAATGATTGCACCGGCGGTGGAAACCCTGGCGCATGAAGCCGCATACACAGAAAAAGTCGCTGAATACCTTGCTGGCTCTGGTTTTCAGGAAATATTTACAAACTCAATTACCAATGCTGCTTTTTATAGCGAAGATGTGTTGAAGACAACGGTGAAGATGATAAATAATTTAAGTGAGGAGTTAAATATTATGAGGCCCGCAATGATGGAAACCGGATTAACCTCCATTGCCTATAATCTCAACCGGAAAAATAACGACCTTAAATTTTTTGAATTTGGAAAAACTTACAGCGTTAATGAAGCCGAAAAATATAAAGAAGACAATCATCTTACCATTTATATTACCGGCAATAAAACTGATGACGGCTGGAAAATAAAAGGCGAAAAAACTGATATTTATTTTACAAAAGCAGTTTTTGAAAAAATCATAAATGTTCTTGGATTGAAAATTGACAGCTATACTGCATCAGAAAATGCAAACTTGTTAAACAGTTTACAGGCAAATATTAAAAATGAAATGGTTGCAGAAATTGGTTTAGTAGGCCAAAGCAAGTTGGACCGTTTTGATATAAAGCAACCTGTTTTTTATGTCGATCTCAACTGGGACCGATTGCTTAAGCTGAACAAAAAAATAAATATTCAATATAAAGAGGTTACAAAATACCCGGCAGTACACCGGGATCTAGCAATTATTGTAAATAAGGCATTGCCTTTTGAAGCTGTGGAGAAAGCTACAGGCGCTGCCAAAGTAAATAAATTAAAGTCTATCGGTTTGTTTGATATATTTGAAAGTGAAAAGATTGGTGTCGATAAAAAATCAATGGCCATTAGCTTCACTTTTTTGGACGAAGAAAAAACGATGACCGATAAAGAGATTGACAGCATGATGAATAAGATTATTGGGGCTTATGAAAAAGAATTGGGTGCGGAGATTAGGAAGTAAATGACGCCCCTGACCCCTAAAGGGGAAATGCGAAGACTATAGCGAAGAACAGTGTTTTGTTATAAAGAAAACCTTTTAAAAATCATACTCTAAAAGTCCCCTTTAGGGGCGGTTATGAGTGACCTAGAAATAAATATTAAACGCATAAATGATAAGCTTCAGCATCTGCTGAAGAACTACCAGTTATTGCAAAAAGAAAATAAAAAACAAGCTGATTTAATTAAAGAATTAGAGGAGGCAAAGGAAAAAGACAATCAGCAAATAACAGCCTTTATAGAAAAAATAACCATTTTAAAAGCTGCTGCCGGTAAGATGAACGAGGCAGATAAAAAAGCATTTGAAAAAAACATCAGCCAGTACATTCGTGAAATTGATAAATGTATCGGCATATTAAGTGAATAATCATGGCAGATCTCATACCCGTAAATATTGTAATTGGCGACCGAACCTACCGCATTAAAACCAATCCGGCCGATGAAGAAGTTATACGCCGCACGCTAAAGACAATCAACGATAAAATAGTTGAATTTAAAACCCAGTTCTCCGGCAAGGATATGCAGGATTATATTGCTATGGTAATGATCTGGTATGCTACGCAGGGTAGTAGTGAGAACAATCCATCGTTAGAAAAGGAAATGGCGGCAGCCTTGGAAAAAATCGAAGGGCAGCTGGATAAGGTGAAATAATTCTATCCATTTACATAAATATTTCAGGTTTAAAAAACAATTTAAAACCCGCTTCCTCTTTAGTTGCAAAAATTAGATAATATTATTATCTTTCTGAAAAGCAACTAACATGGCAACAAATACCCACCAAAAAGAAAGCATTCATTTAAGCGATATTTTTTCGCTGCCTTTCCTAAGAGCATTATTTAGATCGATATGGTTATTCTTTCCGGCAATTTTATTTCTATTGCTTTCCTGGGCAGCATTCTGGCAGCTTTCACAGGGCAAGGACCTGCTTCAGCGAACGCTTGAAAATGGGCGCATCTTTGGGCTTTTCATCGTCGCCGAAGTTTTCTGGACCTATATCACATGGTATACCTGCTACATAATCAGCAATGTAAAACTGGCACCTTTCCCCAGAAACAGTAGCGATAACGATATACGTTGCTGGCGACGCATGCTTACACAAATACCCCGATTTCTGGCATTCACTTGTCTTACCTTAATAATACTTGCTTTTTTCAAACTTGGCGCACCCGAAAAACTAACCTGGCTCTTTACAGTAATACTCATCCTGAGCCTGTTTCTATTTTTAGGTATTTATGAATTCTGGTGCAGAATGGCCGATAAAGTTGATGATGATGACAGGTTCCCCGATAAAATAAGTAAAATAAAATACCTCAACAAATACAGGCGCAGTACCGGAATCTTGCTGGGGCTGGCGCTTTTAGTAATCGCTTTTTTTCCTTCGTTTATTTTGTTGATGATACTGCTGATTATCTTCCAGGTAGGGCTGGTTTTACTCCTGGTTTTTAAGAAAAAAATGTTCATTATCACCAGTTCCTCCGTGCAGGCCGATAACACACAAGGGTTTGTTGCTAAAGTAAAAAAACACATGTTTGGCAAAGAAGAACTTTTTTACACCAGGGTATTTCTGTTTGTGTTTATTGCCGGGCTGATTTTTTACCTGAGCACCATTTTCTCTATCCACGTTTCGGTTTACATTGGTGCAGTACCGTTTCTTTTATTTGCGTTTGGGGTTTTGCTGATATTGGGTAATGGTGTAACCCTCATTTCTGTAATGTATCGCCTCAACCTACATATTCTTGCCCTGATAATTGCATTTATTGCAGGATTATTTTACGAACCACATTATACAAAACTGCCCGTAAAGAAAGTAGCAACTAATACATTCAATAACCGTCAGGATCTTTCAACGTATTTTAAAAACTGGGTGGAGCAGCGTAAGACAGAGCTGGACAGCAGCAGTCAAATTTACCCGGTTTATTTTGTACTGGCCGATGGAGGAGCATCCCGTTCGGGTTATTGGAGTGCATCGGTAATGGCCAGCCTCGATAGCCAGACCAACGGAAAATTATCTTCACATCTTTTTTGCCTCTCAGGTGCATCTGGCGGTAGTGTGGGCAACGCAGCATATTTTAATTTATTACGGGCACGGCAGGCCGATGCCAACTTAAAAACTGCCGACGGTGTTAATATTGTGCAGGATTATCTGGAGACTGATTTTCTTACCTATACCATTGCCCGTATGCTTGGGCCCGATGTATTTCGTTATGTATTACCGCTTTGGTTTTTAGATGACAGGGCTGCGGCGCTGGCAAGCGTTATGGAAACAGGTTCGGGAGATAAAAGCAAATTGTACAACAGCATGTCAACCCGTTTCTCCGAGATTATAACGCAAAAGGGTAAACCTTATTCTTTGCCTATACTCTGCATCAACTCTACCAGAATGCAGGATGGCATACCAGCTGTCATCAGCAATATCAGCATTAACGATCCCCGTTTTAACAAACGAGTTGATCTGTTGAATTTACTGGGCGAAGAAAGAGACCTTAAAATGAGTTCGGCTGTTGTGCTTGGGGCAAGTTTCCCCTACTTAAGCCCGGCGGGCCGTATTGACGAATTTAAAACAGGCGAAAGCAATTATTTTGTCGATGGTGGTTATTTCGACAACTCCGGTTCGGGCGTAGTAAGCGAAATGATTAATATACTGCTGCAGGATTCGGTTTATAAAAAGTACCAGGACAAGCTACAGTTTTATGTGCTGCATGCCACCAACAGTCCGCAGGGCGATGCGGTGCTGAACACGGTAAACCCATTGGTTAACGATTTGGCTGCACCGGTTAAAACACTTGTTGGCGCTTATGGCACCCAAACTATTGTTAACGACAAGCGGCTTTGGAACCAGTTAAAAGTGATATATCCCAACCAGGCAGAACATTACATAAAACTGAACTTATACGCTCCCAATAGTACAACGAGCTATCCAATGGATTGGGTAATTTCTGATACTGCATTAAACAGAATAAAACTAAGGCTGTACACAAACCCAGAAATAAGTAGACTGGCAGCTGAAATAAACAAATATTGATGATGCTTTTTGGGTAAATATTGACAGTCAATTAGATAAGGTGAAATAGCATAAATACTTATTTAAGATTGTAAAATGTAGGATAATTATTTATATATTCACACTAATATTTCTATTAATAATCTTCCCTGCGTGAAAAAGTATTTTCTTTTTTTCATGGTTTTCCTAATTGCAAATAAACTTATTGCACAACCTGCAATAAGTTCTTTTACGCCCACAACCGGACCTATTGGCACCGTGGTTACAATTAACGGAACAAATTTCAGTACAACAATCTCAAACAATATTGTTTTCTTTGGCGCCGTTAAGGCGACAGTTTCTGCAGCAACCACCACTTCTTTAACCGTTACTGTACCTATTGGTACAAGTTATGATCCTATTACGGTTACAACGCTTAATAATAATTTAACAGCTTATTCATTAAAACCTTTTCATGTAATTTTTAGTGGGGCCGGACCGGTATTTAATGCTAACTCGTTTAATCCGCATGTGGAGTTTACCGTAGGGTTACATCCCCATGCTATTTCAAATATTGACCTTGATATGGATGGAAAACCAGATATTGCTGTACCAAATATTGATGGCAATACTTACTCAGTACTTAAAAACAACAGCACCATTGGCGGTCTTATATATGATAGCAATGTAGAAACTGCAACACCTGGGGCTCCAGCCGGAATTGTTTCAGGAGATTTTGATGGTGATGGTGATCAGGATATCGCAATAACCATTGTTAATCCCAGTATTGTTTCTGTTTTTAAAAATACCAGCACCATTGGAACAATCTCATTTGCACCAAAAATTGATTTTGCAACAGGTTTAAATCCCGAAGGTATTGCTGCTGGAGATATAGATGGTGATGGAAAACCTGATATTGTAACAGCTGATTTAAACGGATTTACAGTTTCGATTTTAAGAAATACCGGTTCTGCCGGAATAATATCTTTTAGCTCACCGGTAAGTTTTCCAACTGGTTTTGCCCCAAGAGCCGTGGTAGTCAGAGATATTGATGGCGATGGAAAACCTGACATTGCTGTAGCAACTGAAACCCCAAATAAAATTGTTGTATTCAGGAATACAAGTACTGTGGGTAATATTTCATTTGCTCCAAGATTAGACCTGGCAGCAGGAACACGCCCATGGGGTATTGCAATTGGTGACCTGGATGGTGATGGAAAACCAGATATTGTAAATTCAAATAACGGTTCTCTGAATGCTTCGGTTTTTAGAAACACCAGTACTCCAGGAATAATTTCTTTTGACCCAAAAATAGATTTATTTGTAGGTGATTTTCCACAAAAAGTTGCTATTGGAGACCTGGATGGAGATGGTAAACTTGATTTGGCAATAACAAATAATACTGGATTCGGCTCTATAATTTCTTTGTATAAAAATATAAGCACTACAGGATTAATTCAATTCATACCAAAAGTGGATTATGTAATGGGAACCGGCCCAACTGCAGTAACCATTGGCGATATGGATGGAGATGGACTTCCTGATATTGCAGCAACTGCCAGAATTGGTAATGCTGTCACAATTTTGCGAAATCGTGTAATCTGCACCTCGGCCACTATAAATTCTCAACCAACAGACAGTATTGTTTGTGCAGGCACTAACGCATCTTTTTCAATTAATGCACTTAATACAACCGGCTTCCAATGGCAATTTGATGATGGAAGTGGTTGGGTTGACCTGGCAAATAACGCCACTTATTCCGGTGTTACTACAAATACTTTAAATATTACTGCGGCCACGGTAGCCATGAATAATTATAAGTACCGTTGCGTAGTAACTAATTCCTGCAGCAGTACAAATTCTTTGCCTGCAGTTTTAACGGTTAACGCTCCTTCGGCACCGGCAGTAAATGTTTCAGCATCTGCTGTTAGTATTTGTGCTGGTGTACCGGTAACATTTACTGCAGCACCTGTTAATGGTGGCAGTTCACCTGCATATCAGTGGAAGAAAAACAATGTCAATGTTGGAGCAAATTCAAATACCTACACAGATAATGGTTTAGTAAATGGAGATATTGTGAATTGTACCCTTACCTCAAACAGCAATTGTATTACTACGCCCGTTGCTACTAGCAACGATATTGTTATTACGGTAAGTTTACCGGTTGCACCCGCAATTACCATCAGCGCATCTGCCAATAATATTTGTTTTGGAACCAGCGTAACTTTTACTGCTGCCGAAACAAATGGTGGTTTATCACCTGCATATCAATGGCAAAAAAACGGGCTAAACGTGGGCGCAAATAATATTGCTTACACAGATAATGCGTTAAATAATGGCGACATAATTACCTGTGTACTTTCCTCCAGTCTTGGTTGCGTAACATCTCCAACTGCAAGCAGTAACCAAGTGGTAATGATTATTCAGTCGGCTATTACCCCATCTATAGCTATTACAGTTTCGGCCAATAATATTTGTCCGGGTATGTTGGTTACTTTTAGCAGCACTATTACCAACGGAGGCCCATCACCTGCTTACCAATGGAGCAAAAATGGAAACCCTGTTGGTACCAATACCGCAGTTTATTCCGACAACAGTATTTTAAACGGCGATATCATAAGCTGCCAGCTCACCTCTAATTTAGTAGCTTCTTGTTTAACAACAACAATTGCAAACAGTAACAGCATTTCAATGAGTTTACAGAGTTTGCCCGGTGCTGTAAATCTGGGTGCTGATAAAAGCGGATGCTCCGGCAGTCCTATTACACTAAATGCACAACCTGGTTACACATCTTATTTATGGAATGATAATTCGACTAATGCAAGTTTGAATGCGGTATTCTCAGGCATATATTATCTACAGGCTACAGATGCCTGCAATAATGTTTCATCAGACACTGTACTTGTTGATTTTAAACCAACTCCTTTCGGTTTTCTGCCTTCAGACACTTCAGTTTGTTCTTATAAGCCAATCATAATTAATCCTTCAATAAACTTCAATAAGTATTTGTGGAATACAAATGCAAGTTCTTCATCTATAACGGTTAGCACTCCTGGCTTGTATTGGTTGCAGGTTACAGATAATAATAATTGTATTGGCCGGGATAGCATCAATGTTTTATCTAAGAATTGTTTAAGAGGTTTTTATATACCTAACGCATTCACGCCTAATGGAGACACTAAAAATGATGATTTTAAACCCCTGATTTTCGGCACTGTAAAACAATATGAATTCAGGATTCTCAATCGTTATGGCGAACAAATCTTTTACTCTAAACAATTGGGGAAAGGCTGGAACGGAAAGCTGAAAGACAAAGATCAGCATTTAAACGTATTTGTTTGGACATGTACTTATCAAATAGAAGGACAAATGCTGAATATTGAAAAAGGTTCTGTTGTGCTAATCAGATAAATCATCTCCAACCGATGGCCTTTTCACTTCACAATCTCAAATCATTTGTGCTAATGCAATGCCCGTTGGCGAACAAGTGCACTTGTTTCATTTAAACTGGTTGCAACCTCTCTATTTTATCATTAACAGCAACAAAAACAACGATTAAAATATTTGATTTTATCAAAATAATATGTATTTTACCAAAGTGCACTATGAATTATTGTACCAAAATTATTTGACCCTAACTGTTATAAACCTCCCAGTATGAATAATAAATGTGATGACCCCAATTACAAGGATTCGCAGGCAGCTATAATTGCCGATGAAAAAGAATTTTTAGGCGATAGACCCGATATAGTTAATAAAAACGGTTCATCACCAGAACGAACTTCTGGTTACAACGGACTTGCCATTTCCGGCGGTGGTATCCGTTCCGCTTCATTTGGCCTTGGTGTTATGCAGGCATTGGTAAATAACGAAAATCAGTTAGAAAAAATTGATTTTATGTCAACTGTTTCCGGCGGAGGTTATTTGGGCTCGGCATTAACCTGGGCATTGCACCAATATCCCGATGCAGGTACAAATCGTTCTAATTTTCCGTTGGGTAAAAAAAGCGTACAAGGCGCTAAAGATCAGGTAATTGAGGATACTACCCGACCTAGGTTAAAGGGAAATGAACTGCTTAATTTTATACGCCTGCACGGCTCCTACTTAACACCAACCGACAAACTTGATATCGTTTCTTTTTCGGGTGTTGTGTTACGCAGTATGATTATCTCTTTAACAGTTTACCTGAGCATTTTTACAATTGGAATGACCCTTGCTATTTTTTCTGTTTATAAACTAGCACACCTTGCTGGCAATTGGGAAATATTTGGTTTAAATATTTTAAATATGCAAAAGGGGCTGATGCTTGTGCTTGGATTTGCATTAATTGGGGTGATGCTTATTTTTGGATTTTGGTTTTCGCTGAGAACATTTTTAAGCAAGTATCAATGGAATAAATGGTATACAAGTTTTGTTAAAGGTCAGGAACGTATTGGCTGGATGTTTAAATTAACGATGACCTGTTTTGTGCTTGGTTCGCTGCCCTACGTGGCCGATTTATTAGGCAATGCCTATTCCAATATGATGGCTACTGCAAGCGGCTCAACGCTGTTTGGAGCAGCAGTTGGAATCTGGCAATACATGAAAGCCAGAAAAAACGAAAAAAGCGAAGGGGCCTCGTCAACAATATTAATTTATGCCGGTGCTTTTGCGCTGTTCTACGGTGTTATTCTCTTTGCATACATTTTTGCAACAAAAATTTTCTTGCATAACCCGCTCGATGGCAACAATCTGTTTTATTCTTTTAAACATCTTAATTGGTTTTTAGTGCTGGTTGGGCTAACCTTTATTTTTGGATTTTTTGTAAATCTAAATGCACTGGGGCCTCATTTTATTTGGCGCAGCCGATTAATGGAAGCATTTATGCCTAACAAGGATGCTGTTGCAAAAAATGTATGGCAGCCTGCTACAGAGGCAGATGGCGCCATGATGAAAGATATGTGCTGGAAAAATGAATTTAAACCCGGCGACGATATTGCCAACAAATGCAAGAGACCTTATCATATTGTAAATACCAATGCAATTCTTTCTAATTCCAAAGAAGTTAAATATGCCGGCCGCGGTGGCGATAATTTTATTATTTCGCCGCTTTATTGCGGCTGCGATGCAACTGGCTGGCGAAAAACCAGCGATTTTCAAAATAATAAGCATACCAGTAAAGGTATCGGCCTTGCTTCTGCCATGGCCACATCTGCTGCTGCACTAAACCCTGGTGCAGGCGTGTCGGGCGAAGGTGTAACTCGCAATGCTGTCGTTTCTATGTTGATGTCTATGTTAAATCTCAGGTTGGGGTACTGGACAAGAAATCCAAAAAGCGGAAAAATGCTGGGCTCCCCTAATTTTCTTGTGCCTGGTTTAGTTTCAGAAATATTCAGGATGGGGTTTATGGAAGAAAACGATAATCTGCTGCTTTCGGATGGCGGGCATTTCGAAAACTTGAGTATTTATGAATTGATTAGACGAAAATGCGGTTTAATCATTGTATCTGATGGCGGCGAGGACCATAAATTTAATTTTGATGATCTGGCCAATTCAATAGAAAAAGTGCGTGTTGATTTTGGTGCCCGTATAAAATTTATGGATGATAATAAAGTTGATGACATTCTACCCGGAAGTATGGGCGATGACCTTTTTCAAAAAAAGTATGATATTGCCAAACGCGGTTACGCATTTGCCGACATTACCTATCACAGTGCGACTGGCGAAAAGCAAACTGGTAAACTGGTATATATTAAATTAGCCATGATAGAAGGACTAGCAACTGACGTGTATAGTTACAAAGGCGTAAATCCTACCTTCCCACATGAATCTACAGCCGACCAGTTTTTTAATGAAAAACAATTTGAAGCCTATCGAGAACTGGGTTATTATGTAGCCTGGCAGATGATGTTATCTAAACAGGGCAAACTACTGTTTCCGGGTAAAGAAAAACCAAGAATGATCGTGAATAACCGCTTTAAAATATCGCCTGATGTGCATTCCAGAGAAATTAATTTACGTATTAATGATACAGGCGAACAACCGATTGTTATTAATTACCCGGTTAATATTGATGAAGTGGGCAACGCAGTAGCAGCAGAAATCAGCAATCGTTACAAAGCAATTAAAGAAATATTGTGTACTGATAATTCAGAAAAAATTGATTGGCCAATAAATGGAACGGCCGAAGCAGATATAGAGAATTTAACCTACCGGTTTAGTTACGAAACCAAAAAATTCCCCGAAGCTGTGCTTGCAGATGAAGTTCATTTTTATGTTAAATTACTTGACGATAAAAATGGTACAATTTGGCATTCGAATGTTGTGTTGAGTGTTGGGTAAAAGCTTTAAACTTATTTTGGCTGCAACCAAATAAGTATACGGGGTAATTTTGTATTGATTTTAAAACGCAGATCCAAAATATGGAAAAACCATGCTGGTGATTCAGAAAGATTTTTCCTTATTAAAAAAAGGGCTTACTCCATTTTTCTCAGCTCATTAAAATCATTCATTATTCGTTTTTGCTGAGCCGGCAAAGCCGTAGTACCGTTGATATCTTTGCCGGGCTTACTGAGCTGCTGAATTAATTTTCCCTCAGCGAAATAGCTTCTTAATTCATTCAACTCAGATTTTTCAATATCAAAAATCTGGTTATCATTATTAGCCTTCATGGCAGCAGAATCATAATACATGGGTCTGTTATAATTCATGGTTTTTTCAAAAACAAAAGACAGTGCTCCGTTCAAAAGATAATATTCTGTGAGCCCCTGGAAGCTTTCGCCGTAATGCCGGGTCGTAATTTTTTCAAGCAGCCCGTTTGAATAATAAAAAGTTGCATCACCTCCTTCTGAAGAACCCTCCATATCTTTTTTTACAATATTTGTCCAATTACTAATCGAATTAATACGTTTGAAATTAGCTTTAATGGGCAGCACTCCGGCTAATAAACCTGCTCTAGCGGTATCCTCCATACCCGACGTTTCCTTTAATAAGAAAGTATCTTTTGGCAAGCTGTCGGTTACCGAAACCGCTGGTTCGTTTTTAACTTCAGATGTACTTTTTTTATTTGAATTGCAGCTGAACAAGATGGCCATACATAATAGCCAACCTGTTTTCTTAAAATGATTAATCATAGTTATTTTATTAAACTTTTCGCAACAGCATGAAGGACATCCGACAGCCGGCTCATATATTAAAAATATTGAAAGATCAACTAAATGATGATATACCCTTTACTATCCTTTTCATAGTTTTTCAGTTCACGCCAGTTTGAAAAACCAATCTTGTCAAAATGGGGCATGTCTTTAAACGAGTGCCAATCGCCTCCCCAGTTCCAGCCATGTTTGGCAAATATTTTAACACATTCATCCCAGTCCGCTACATTATCGCCATCCCAATCTTTCTTGGTATCCCAGCTCGCCGTTCTTCCATCAACTATCATCACAATATCAACGGCAAAACCATAATTGTGTACACTTTGCCCGCCTTTGGCATTAGTTACTTTTGGTCTTTTGGCATACAATGCATCCTGCTCGGCAAATGTGCGTAAACCTTGTGAAATGCGCATCTGGGCTCTGCCCGTTAATGCATTGTTACATTCCTGAACAATGGTTTTTACCTCCTCCCGGATGGAGGGATGCAGTTTATTGATTCTATCCATGGAGGGTTTATCAATTTTATCAAATGAGGCGCCTGCTGTACCAGCAGCTGCACTAACAACAGCTGCCGCAGGAGGACGGGTTGGGGTTCTCGCCACCGCTGGCGCAGGTTGAGCAGGCGTCGCAGGTTCGCTATTCAAAATTATATATCCATCTCTGCCTCTTTTATAATTTTGCAGTTCACGCCAGTTTGAAAACCCAATTTTGTCAAAATGGGGCATATCTTTAAACGAGTGCCAATCACCTCCCCAGTTCCAGCCGTGCTTGGCAAATATCTTAACACATTCATCCCAGTCCGCTACATTATCGCCATCCCAATCTTTTTTAGTATCCCAGCTGGCTGTTCTTCCATCCACAATCATCACAATATCAACAGCAAAACCATAATTGTGTACGCTTTGCCCGCCTTTGGCATTAGTTACTTTTGGTCTTTTGGCGTACAATGCATCTTGCTCAGCAAACGTACGTAAACCTTGAGAAATGCGCATCTGGGCCCTGCCCGTTAATGCTTCGTTACATTCCTGAACAATGGTTTTTACTTCTTCCCGGATAGAGGGGTGAAGTTTATTAATTCTGTCCATGGAGGGCTTGTCAATTTTGTCAAATGGAGGCATGTTGGTTAGTTTTAATTGTGAGGTTAATTTTGATTAGCAAATATTTAGTATGTATAAATACTTGCATAAGGTATAGCTATTTTTTCACATTTGCAAGCAAATGAACACATTTTATATTCGAATAAATAATAACTAATGACACTGCTTAATGAATATTGATAATTGAAAAGAGGGGGACAGGCCTTTGTATCGTTAACGGATGAAATTCATTTTTAAGTTAAGCACTAAGGTGGAATTTATTCTAATTCTTTGCAAGTGGCAAACTCCTCTTAAAATGAGTTTGTTACACATAATCCCAAACCCAATTTTCTCCAAACAAATTACTTATCTTCGTAAATTAAACATCTCATTTAACTTTTATATGGATAAAGAGGCGTTATATATGATTTTGAACCGAATTAAAACAGAAACATTCAATGGATCCGATTATAATTTACATCATCATTGGTGCAGCAGCACTGATATTGGGCATCGTACTGGGTAAACTGGTATTTGCCAAAAACACACAAAAACAAGTAGAAGAAGCCGAGCAGCAAGCTCAAAGAATTATTGCCGACGGAAAAGCACAGGCTGAATCTCTTAAAAAAGAGAAATTGCTTGAAGCCAAGGAAAAGTTTGTGCAGCTAAAATCGGAACACGACAACGATGTTATGCAACGTAGTCAGAAGCTGGTTGATGGCGAAAACCGCATCAAGCAAAAAGAACAATCCCTTAACCAGAAGGACCAGAATCTGGAGAAGCAGATGAAGGAGAATGACGTCATCAAGGAAAACCTCAACAGGCAGACTGAGATCGTTAATAATAAACGTACCGAACTTGAAAAACACCAGGAAGAACATATTCGCCGCCTGGAAAAAGTTGCCGGTCTTACTGCAGAAGATGCAAAGGCACAGCTTATTGAAAGCTTAAGAGCAGAAGCCAATACCAAAGCCCTGATAATTCAGCAGGAAATTATTGAAGACGCTAAATTAAAGGCAACCAAAGAAGCCCGCAAAATAGTTATACAAACCATTCAGCGTACTGCTGCCGAAGCTGCTATTGAAAATGCCATTACGGTATTTAATTTAGAAAGCGACGAAATTAAAGGCTCTATCATTGGCCGTGAAGGCCGTAACATAAGGGCAATAGAAGCCGCTACCGGTGTGGATTTGATTGTGGATGATACTCCTGAAGCCATTGTACTTTCTTCTTTTGATCCCTTGCGTAGAGAGATAGCCCGTTTATCGCTCCAGCGCCTTGTTTCGGATGGTCGTATTCATCCGGCACGTATTGAAGAAGTAGTTGAAAAAACCAAAAAACAAATTGACGACCAAGTAATGGAAATAGGTGAACGTACAGCTATGGAGTTGGGTGTCCATGGCTTGCATAAAGAACTGATAAGAATGGTTGGCCGTATGCGTTTCCGTTCTTCTTACGGACAAAACCTGTTGATGCACAGTCGTGAAACTGCTAATCTTTGCGCCATCATGGCTGCAGAATTAGGCATGAATGCGAAGCTGGCTAAAAGAGCTGGCCTGCTGCATGATATAGGTAAAGTACCCGATGAAGAAACTGAATTAAGTCATGCTTTGCTAGGTGCAAAACTGGCTGAAAAATATGGTGAAAATCCTGCCGTAGTAAATGCCATTGGTGCTCACCACGACGAGATGGAAATGCAATACGTAATCTCTCCTATTATACAGGCCTGTGATGCCATTAGCGGCGCAAGACCCGGTGCAAGGCGTGAGATAATGCAGCAGTACATTCAGCGTATTAAGGATTTGGAGAATCTGGCAATGGCTTATTCAGGCGTTGAAAAAGCCTATGCTATACAGGCCGGTCGTGAGTTAAGGGTGATTGTAGAAGCTGATAAGGTAACTGATGGCGACAGCGATAAGCTGAGTTTTGAAATAGCCCAGAAAATACAAACTGAAATGACTTTTCCGGGGCAGATTAAGGTAACCGTAATACGTGAGAAAAGGTCGGTAAACGTTGCCAGATAAATAAAAAAGGCCGGTTTATATAGTTAGGCAAAAAATATTCGATATTCCATATTCAATATTCAATATTAACCCCTACCTTTGCCGTCCGTAAAAAATAATAGTATTATGAACGCAGTAGCATTTGTGCATGAGCAACTAGACACTAAAGGAAAAGCAAAACTTCCAAATTTTAAAGCAGGCGATAACGTAACTGTTAACTATAAGATTGTAGAGGGAACCAAAGAGCGTATTCAGAGCTTTAAGGGCGATGTAATTAAGCGTCAGGGAACCGGTGCAACAGCTTCATTTACAGTACGTAAAATGAGTGATGGCGTAGGTGTTGAGCGTTTATTTCCTGTATTTTCACCAAATATTGATAGTGTAATCTTGCACAAAATTGGTAATGTAAACCGTGCAAAACTGTATTATCTGCGTGACAGAAGCGGAAAAAGTGCTCGTATCAGCGAAAAAAGAAGAGCTGTGGCAAAAAAATAATTTTATTTACAATATTATAAAAAGAGCGAAATTTAAAAATTTCGCTCTTTTTTATTGCAGATTTCAAATAATGGTATTATTATTGCGTTCTGTTTAAAACACCATCATCCTTCGCAAAGACTTTACCACTGATTTATTTAAAAACTTTTTAATTTTAAACCCATGAGAAGGATCATTCTTTCGCTTATCGTTGTTTTTACCTTAGCTTTTTTAGTTTCATGTGCCCGTGGCATTTCACCCGAACAGGCTGCCAATGGCAAAGCCAGATGCGGTAAAAACTATATCCGTTAATTTTATTGTATTGGTTTTATACTGTTTCTCCGTTAATCAACGGTTAACTTTGTTATGTTTTATAGCAGGGTTCACCATTATTTGATTTATCTTTGCACTCTAAATTATTATTATGACTTTATCTGTTTTAAGCAATGTCTTTTTACTTTCAATGCCTGGTGGCAGCGAGTGGATACTTATTATTGTTGTTGTATTATTGATGTTTGGCGGCAAAAAAATTCCTGAATTAATGAGAGGAATTGGCCGTGGAATGCGTGAATTTACTGATGCTAAAAATAATGTGAAGACTGAGATTGAAGAAGGTATGAAAGAAAAAGACAGTACTAAATAAATTAATTGTTTCAGGAAAATTTATTCCTGTGTTTCGGCTGAAGTGCACCCGTTTTATCCGGGAACGCTTCAGCCGATTTTATATAAACCAAGCCAGTATTTATCATTATGTTTTTATACAAGGATATAAAGCAATATCAAGAGAATTTAGTAAGTCAGCAAACAACTTGTGTTGAAGCTGTACAGTTTTACCTTAAAAATATTGAAGACAATAAAAAACTGAATGCCTTTACAGAAGTGTTTATCATCGAGGCTTTGGCTCAGGCTACTCATTTAGATGAAAAAAGAAAAAACGGGCAGCCGCTTAAAAAATTGCATGGCGTAGTGATTGCCATTAAAGATGTTATCTGTTATAAAGGCCATGTGGTTACTGCTTCTTCAAAAATATTGGAAGGCTTCAAAAGTATTTATAATGCAACCGCAGTGCAACGCCTGTTAGATGAAGATGCCATAATCATCGGCAATTGCAATTGTGATGAATTTGCTATGGGCAGCAGCAACGAAAATTCTGTTTATGGTGCTGTTTTAAATGCAATAGACAATACCAAAGTGCCGGGCGGCTCCTCAGGTGGCAGTGCTGTAGCAGTACAAGCGGGATTATGTATGGCAAGCCTGGGAAGCGATACCGGCGGCTCAGTTAGGCAACCTGCAGATTTTTGCGGCATACTTGGCCTAAAGCCTACTTATGGCCGTATTTCACGTTATGGTTTGATTGCTTACGCATCTTCCTTTGACCAGATTGGTATTTTTGGAAATACTGTTGCCGATATTGCTTTGCTGTTGGAAGTGATGAGTGGGGAGGATGAGTTTGATAGTACTGCAATTCAATTGGCAATGGGCAATGAGCAATGGGCAATGAGGCAGCAACTTGCAGAAAGAAAATACAAAATTGCTTATTTTAAGGAAGCACTTCATCACCCATCTCTTGATAAAGAAATAAAAGAAAATATTTTTTCGCTGATTGAGTCATTAATATCGGAAGGACATACGGTTACCGAAATTGATTTTGATTTGTTGGAATATGTGGTGCCTGCGTACTATGTTTTAACCACCGCCGAAGCCAGTAGTAATTTAAGCCGGTACGATGGAATTCGTTTTGGATACCAAAGCAAGGGCAATATTAAAGATTTAACAGAGTTTTATAAGCAGAACAGAACCGAGGCATTTGGTAAAGAAGTGCAGCGCCGCATCATGCTGGGAACTTTTGTTTTAAGCAGTGGTTATTACGACGCTTATTTTAGTAAAGCACAGCAGGTACGCAAACTATTAACAGAACAAACAAAAGCCATATTCGCTGATTATGACGCAGTTATAATGCCCACAAGTCCAACAACTGCCTCTCCCCTTGGTGATAAAAGCGATGACCCGATTGCTATTTATTTGGCCGATATTTTTACTGTTTTCGCCAATTTAACTGGCATTCCGGGATTATCTGTGCCACTGTTTAAACACAGCAACGGCATGCCTTTTGGCCTGCAGATTATGACTAAAAAAACAGATGAACTAACTTTGCTGCAAATGGCTGATTACCTGATGAATCAGCAACAGGCAGTTAAGATTTAATAATGAAACAGATTATTTCCATATTAATTTTTCAAATGCTTTTACTTACGGTAAAAGCGGGCAGCTTTATGGAAATACAACAGGCCCCAAATACTGTTGATACCAGTATTATTGCCGACCCCGAAGAGGATGAAATAATTGCAGAAGTAATAAAAACAAAAGCTCCTCCGCAAAAGGAAAAAGTGCAGTACTTCAGCCAGGTAACTAAGTACGGTTTTAAAAACCTATTTGCAAAATACAATTATAACCCGGCACTACCCTACTCATCACAGGTAAATCCCAATGCCGAAAGTTATATGCAGGATTACCTGAAAGCGCACAGTAAAAGCCTGCTGCAAATGAAAGGTTGGGGACAGCCGTATTTTATGTTGATTGATAATATTTTGTCGCAATACGGTTTGCCTAAAGAATTAAAATACCTAGCTGTAATTGAAAGTAATTTAAGTGCCAGAGCCACCAGTTGGGTTGGCGCCGGTGGCCCCTGGCAGTTTATGCCATACACGGCCCGTGACTATGGTTTGGTGGTAAACAATGTTTTAGACGAACGCCGTGATTATTACAAAAGCACCCATGCTGCTGCACGGTACCTGTTAACCTTATATGGTCAGATGAAAGACTGGCTGCTGGTTATAGCAGCTTACAACGGCGGACCAGGCCGTGTTTACAGTGCCATTAAAAAAAGCGGCAGCCGTAATTTTTGGAACCTGCAATATTACTTGCCTACCGAAAGCCGCAATCATGTAAAGAAATTTATTGCTACGCATTATATTATGGAAGGAACGGGTGGCGTTACTACCTCAGTAAACTCATCTGGTATGTTCGATCCCCGGGGTGGTGTAAATTCATTTGATGCTAAACCCGTTTTAACTGATGAAGAAAAGGAATTTGCAACTACGCAAACTATAACCGGCAAGTACAATTCACTAATTATTAGTAAAAATATTTCGATGGATATTGTTTCGTTCAACCGCTACAATCCCGACTTTGATAATTTGATGAGCATTAACGGTAATTACGATTTAAGATTACCAGGCGATAAAATGCAACTCTTTTTAGCCAATAAATACGTTATTCTTAACGAGTGCGTACAATTGCTGCTGGGCGATAACCCTGAGCCGCCTCCTAATCAATCTACTACCTATCCTGCTCCCAAAGCAGGAAAGAAAAAAGGGAAATAGCTCATCGCAACACTTCCATCATAGCAGCAGCCTTCAACAAACTCTCTTCATATTCCAAAGTAGCATCGCTATTGTAAGTAATGCCGCCGCCGGTTTGAAAGGATAAGTATTTAGTGGATTCGTTATACAGGATACTTCTAATCACCACATTAAAATCAAAACCACCACCAGGTTTTACATAACCGATTGCACCTGAAAACAGACCTCTCTTGGTTTGTTCGTATTGTTCAATCAGTTCCATCACCCTTTTTTTAGGTGCTCCCGTCATGGAGCCCATAGGAAACGTAGCTTTAATACAATCTATCCAGTTTAAATCACCTTCCAGTTCACCACTTATTGTACTTATCATTTGATGCACCTGTGGAAAACTGTATATACCAAACAGTTCATCCACCTGCACAGTGCCGGGTTTGCAAATACGGCTTAAATCGTTTCGTACCAGATCAACTACCATTACATTCTCAGCTTTTTCTTTACTGCTTTGCAAGAGAAATTCTTTTGCGGCTTCATCTGCAGCAGCATCTTCCGGGTTTCGTTTGGTAGTTCCTTTTATGGGCTGAGAGAATACTTTAATACCCTCTTTTTTTAGATACCGTTCGGGACTAGCACATAAACAATAGCGGTTATCAAACTTATAATAAACAGAAAAAGGATTGGGCGAAAGCTCGGTTAAGCGGCTGTAAATAAATAATGGGTCTATATTCGCATCTTCTGCAAAAAACTCCTGGCAAAAATTAATTTCATAACAGTCGCCACGCAAAATATGCTGCCTTAGTTTTTCAACAATGTCTACATAATGCGCTTTGCTTATTTTATGTTGAATCTCAATTTCAGGTTTTATACTTTCCTTTATACTGGCTGAACTTGCTAGGATATCACGGTAAATCAACCCTGCATCAGCATCACAATATATCTTCACCTCTTTATCATCTAGCTCCAACACAATTTCGGGTACAAAAAAATGCAAGTCGGCAAAGCCAATACCATCAGGATGGTTTGAAACGGCTTGTTCAGTCTCGTTCTTTAAATCGTATCCCAAATGACCAAAAAGCCATTCAGTCTTATGTTGTTCATAAAATTGCCACAAACTTTCAAAAGCATCGCCTGTGGCCTGTTTAACAACATTTGTTTTAGACCCCGCAGCCAGCAAACATTCAAATGGCGGTTTATTAAAGTCATAGTGCCGGTTATCCAGCAAACAAAAAATGTTGAACCGGTTTACCCAATTCAACATTTGTATCTTAAAAATATTAAAGTCTTTAACAGGAAAAGAAGTACATTTTTTCACTAGTCTATTTTTCCCTGTTACCGAATACTACTTTAAAAATCGTCATCATCGTCGTCAAAATCATCGTCGTCATCAAAATCATTAAAATCTTCTTCTACTTTAAATTCATCTTCTTCATCTTTCGCTTTACCGGCTTTTTTAGCTGGCGCTTTTTTACCGCCCGATTTGGGTGTATCAAACTCATCAAAATCCGGATCCCAATCATCTTCCTTATCAGATTCATCGTCATCATCGTCATCATCATCTTTACCTTTTTTCTTTGGCGATGCTTTTTTCTTTGACGGCTTGTAATCTTCGTCGTCAAAATCATCATCATCGTCATCATCATTTGGTTTAGATGATTTTTTTATTGCCTTAATGATTGTAGCAAAATCGGTAGATATTGCTTTTGTCTTCGTGTTATCAGATATTAAAGTCATAATGCTAAATGGATTAATACTGTAAAATTTCCAAATCTGTTTTACATAGCCAAAAAAAAGACCAAGTTTTTTTTAATTTTTTTTTAAGCCACTATCAATTGATCTCTGCCCGGCCCGTTACTGATATATTTTACAGGCACTCCCAAAAACTCATTCAGGTAGTTGATATAGGCTTTCATTTCGGCAGGCATTGCATCATATTCCGTGATGGCAGTAATATCTTTCTTCCAACCTGCAAACGATTTATATTGCGGTTCTATATCAACCTTATTCATTTGAAAGGGCACATAATTCTTCTCTTCACCATTAATCTTATAGCCATTACAAACTTTAAGCTCCTCAAGCCCGTCTAAAATATCGGCCTTGGTCATAATAATTTGTGTTACACCATTTATCATGCAGGCAAACTGCAAGGCAACCAAATCAATCCAGCCGCAACGACGTGGGCGTCCTGTGGTGCTTCCAAATTCATTTCCTGTCTTACGTATCAATTCACCGGTTTCGTCGTGCAATTCAGTTGGGAAAGGCCCACTGCCTACTCTGGTGCAATATGCTTTGGAAATACCAAACACTTCTTTAATCTTTTGCGGCGCTATGCCTAAACCGGTACAGACACCAGCGGAGATCGTATTGCTGCTTGTTACAAACGGGAAAGTTCCAAAATCAACATCCAACATACTTCCCTGTGCTCCTTCTGCCAAAATCTTCTGGCCTTTTTGTATTTTTTCGTTTATAAAATATTCACCATTTACAATTTTAAACTCACGTAAAAATTCCAGGGCTTCAAAAAACTCTTCTTCCCAGGTATTAATATCTTCCTGAAAATTAAAATTATCTAACAGGCGTTGGTGTTTCATCCGCAGCTTGATATAATCTGTTGTAAAACTTTTGTCAAGCAGGTTACCAACACGCAAACCATTGCGGCCGGTTTTATCCATATAAGCCGGACCAATACCTTTTAGTGTACTACCAATTTTTTCGTTTCCTTTTGAAAGCTCACTGGCTTTATCAAGCGCCCTGTGAGTTGGTAAAATAAGGTGTGCTCTTTCGCTGATGAAAAGATTTTTTTTATAGTCAACTCCCATAGCAGCTACATCAGCACATTCTTTTTTCAGAGTTACCGCATCCAGCACAACGCCATTTCCAATCAAGTTTGTTTTTTCCTCATGAAAAATACCACTCGGAATCTGATGTAAAACAATCTTCTTTCCATCTACGTACAAAGTATGCCCGGCATTGGGGCCACCCTGAAAGCGGGCAATCACGTCGTAATTTTTAGCGAAGTAGTCTACAATTTTACCTTTGCCTTCATCGCCCCATTGCATGCCCAGTATAACGTCTACCATTTATTATTTTGGATTTAAATTTAATGTTGTTGGATTTGAACATTGTAAAAATAAAATGAAATAATACAACCACCTAAAATGATATTGGGTTGTTTGAAAATTGGGGAGAAGTGTAATAATAAAGCCAAACAAATATTTATGCGACCTTAAGCATGCTCAACTTGCTGCTGCCGAATTTGCGTTGAGCATACTCAAGCGTAACTTCAAACTCTTTTAGTTTTTGAGAGGGCAGTTCAAACATGGCATCGGTAAGAATACTTTCGCAAATGCTACGAAGGCCACGGGCGCCCAGCTTATATTCCATGGCTTTTTCAACCATAAAATCAAAAACAGCGGGTTCAAATTTCAGTTCTATGCCCTCAATGTCAAACAAACGGGTAAACTGCTTTATCAGTGCGTTTTTGGGCTCAGTTAAAATACTACGGAGCGTTTCCGCATCTAAAGGATTCAAATAAGTTACTACCGGCAAACGGCCAAGTAATTCAGGTATCAAACCAAATTGCTTCAGATCAACTGCATTTACAAAATGTAAGAGATTATCCTGCTGATATTCCTGCAATTCTTTATTTACATTAAAGCCGATGGCATTCGTATTTACCCGGCGGGCAATAATTTTGTCTACACCGTCAAAAGCACCACCGCAAATGAAGAGAATATTCTGCGTATTAACTTTTATCAATTTTTGCTCGGGGTGTTTACGTCCGCCCTGTGGTGGCACAAGTACTTCGGTACCTTCCAGCAATTTTAATAATCCCTGTTGTACACCTTCTCCACTCACATCTCTGGTTATAGAAGGATTATCGCTTTTACGTGCAATTTTATCAATCTCATCAATAAAAACAATGCCTTTTTCGGCTGCAGGCACATCATAGTTACAAGCCTGTAACAGGCGACTGAGCATGCTTTCCACATCTTCACCTACATAACCTGCTTCGGTAAATACAGTTGCATCAACTATGGCAAAAGGTACATTAAGCATCCGGGCAATTGATTTGGCCAGCAGCGTTTTACCCGTGCCGGTTTCACCAACCATAATGATATTGCTTTTCTCAATCTCCACATCATTCTCCACCTTTTGGTTCAGCCTTTTATAATGATTGTAAACGGCAACCGCTAATATCTTTTTTGCGTCATCTTGTCCTATCACATATTCGTCCAGGAATTTTTTTATTTCAATGGGCTTTCTTACAGTTAGCTTATGTGCCGGGGCTACACCTTCCTTGTTTTCTTTTGCACTGCCCAGTTCCTGTTCAATAATTTCTTCGGCATGTTCTACACAGTTTTCACAAATATGCCCGTCCTGCCCAGCAATGAGTATTTTAACCTCATCTCGGTTACGACCGCAAAAAGAACAATGTAAAGTTTGTTGTTTAGCCATTATTAAACTTAGTTTTTGGGCAATTCTGATTATTTATACGTGTAAAGTTACTAAAAATGTGCTTACTGCATTATTAAGACAGATTACCAGTGTATAACGTTGCTTTTAGGGTGTAAGTACTTCTCTAAAGCGTTAATTACTAATAATTGCGTTGTAAAGCTTCGGGATTCAGCTAAAAAAGCCTCATAATGAGGCTTTTAGCATAAATGAGCTTAATCTCTTTAAATTTTCGTCATAACGGCATCAACAATGCCATAAGCAACTGATTCGTCAGCATCCATCCAATAATCACGGTCAAAGTCTTTCATCACTTTTTCGGTGGTTTGTCCACAGTTTTTGGCCAGAATTTCGGCACCCATCAACTTTGTTTTCCTGATTTGGTCAGCCATAATCTCCAGGTCGGCACTGGTTCCCTGTCCGCCACCGCTTGGCTGGTGTATCATCACTTCTCCGTTAGGGAAAATAAAACGTTTGCCTTTTGCGCCACCGCTCAACAAAATACTTCCCATACTGGCCGCCATGCCCATACACACGGTACTTACCGGTGAGCTTATCATTTGCATGGTATCGTAAATTACCATGCCGCTGGTAACCATACCACCAGGACTGTTAATGTAAAATGTAATTTCTTTACCTGGATCAATTGCTTCCAGATACATGAGCCTGTTGGTAATGTCTTTGGCGCTTTTATCGTCTACCACACCCCATAAAAAAACCTTACGCTGCTCGATAAATTTTTTATCGAACTGCCAGCTGCTCATCATTTTCTCCATCGGATTCTCCGGTGTAGCTTCGGCCGCATCATCATCTTCAAAGCGGTTATTATAGTTT
>JBBKXU010000123.1:0-13902 GCA_037969645.1 Ferruginibacter sp.
AAGCACCCACAAAACCAAGACTGCCTTTTTTAAAAAGCAACAGGCACTCTTCGTCAGTTACCCGTTCGCTGTTCTTTACTTTTTGAGCGATGGATTTAAGGTCAGCATCAGCCGCAGCATCAATTAAAATATCAATAGAGTCATTCATCACAAAAATTTTTACAAATTTACGATGTAAAGGTTGTTGTAATGCTAAATTTTTGTTGATTAATGCTGAGTAAAAAACCAGACCTGATTGTTACACGTGTGTAATTAATGTATATCTTCCGCATCTAAAATTAAACAAAGCTATATGACGATTAAATTTAGACTCACAGTAATGAGTTTTTTGCAGTTTTTTGTTTGGGGTGCATGGTTAATTACCGTTGGTAATTATTGGTTTGGAACCAAACAATGGAGCGGTGCTGATTTTGGTGCCATTTTTTCGACTTTGGGATTTGCCTCTTTAATTATGCCTGCATTGGTTGGAATTGTAGCGGATAGATGGATTAACGCTGAAAAATTATACGGCATACTGCATATTGTTGGTGCACTTTTTTTAGCCTACATACCTTCAGTTGAAAGTCCGGGCGAATTCTGGTGGGTTATTTTTGGAGCTATGCTTTGTTATATGCCAACTATTTCGCTGTCAAATTCTATCTCATATGCAATTTTAAAAGACAGCAATTATGATGTTGTAAAAGTTTTTCCACCCATCAGGGTTTGGGGAACTGTTGGTTTTATAGCCGCAATGTGGTTTACCAATCTAACCGGCAATAAAGCATCTGCCAATATGTTTTATATTTCGGCAGCTTCGGCCGTAGCATTAGGCCTTTATTCGTTTACATTGCCTAAATGTCCACCTCCAAAATTAATTTCGGAGAATGCCAGTTGGATAGAAAAACTTGGTTTGAATGCGTTTAAATTATTTGGCAGCGCAAAAATGTTTTTGTTCTTTTTGTTTTCCATGTTTTTGGGAGCAGCCCTCCAACTAACCAATATGTATGGTGACGTGTTTTTATCAGAGTTTGAAAAAATACCAATTTATGCCGACTCATTTGTGGTAAAGTACTCTACCATAATCATGTCTATCTCCCAAATATCTGAAACACTATTTATTCTTGCCATTCCGTTCTTTTTAAAACGGTTTGGTATTAAAAATGTAATGCTGATTTCAATGCTGGCCTGGGTACTACGATTTGGATTATTCGCCTATGGAGATCCTGCAGGTGGGTTATGGATGATCATACTCTCCTGTGTTGTTTATGGTATGGCTTTCGATTTTTTCAATATCTCCGGTTCGCTTTTCATAGAAACAACTACAGACGCAAAAATAAGATCGAGTGCCCAAGGACTTTTTATGATGGTTACGAATGGAGTAGGAGCAGTTTTAGGCGCTTTAATAAGCGGCTGGTTGATTCAGAAATTCTATACTTCTGCAGAAGGAACACGTGATTGGCAGGCTATCTGGCAGGCTTTTGCCATTTATGTTTTGGTAGTTACCGTATTATTTTTCTTCTTCTTTAAACATAAACACGATCCAAAAGCTTTAGCGAACGTGCAGCATTAATTTCAACTCAACTATGTTTCATTAAAAATCCCCCCGATTTATCGAGGGGATTCTTTTTTCAGCGAAATCATTGCAATCACTACTATCAGCGATTATTATTTATGCTGCTCAATCTTCTTTACAAAATTTGATTTAGGTTGTGCGCCAACTAATTTGTCAACTACCTGACCACCTTTTACAAAAAGGATAGCGGGGATGCTGGTAATTCCGTAATTCATAGATATCTGCGGATTATTATCAACATTTACTTTGCCTATGTTTACTTTGCCATCATAGTCCTTAGCTAATTCTTCAATAACCGGGCCTATTGCACGGCAAGGGCCACACCATTCTGCCCAAAAGTCAATAACTGATAATTTATCTGAATCTAATACGTCAGTTTGAAAGTTCGCATCTGTGAATTCTAGTGCCATAATATTTTATTTTAAGTGTTTAATTTATAAAGAGTGGATTGCAAAGTTAGTTCCAAACAAGTTAATATGCTGTTATGACATATCCACACTATGTGAATGCGCCAATGAAGGCGGAGATATGCCACCGAGTCACACAAAGGACTCCCAACGATGTTTAGTAAATCTCTGTGTAACTATGCCGTAACCACACTCACATCTATATTTTTATTTTCATCCAGGTAAGAAGCTAGCTCATCGTTCATTGCAACACTTTTCTCCAAACTGTACATACCTACTTTACACCTGTTTCTGTTGTCAATTACGTTGAACTTTAATGATGTTTTCCCCGGAAATGCTTTAACATTAGCATCAATAAATTCAACCATTTCCTCATCAATAAACTGCGGCTCCACATCAATAACCACCTGTTTGGTTAAGGTAGATTTCACCGTATCCAGCAAGTGCAGTTTATTTAAACTGAAATCGTAGCTCTGCCCGTCATAACGCTGCCTAAAAGCTCCTTCAATCATTACTATTAGGCCCTTTTCTAAATAATTGCCATATTTCACATAGTCTTCGCTCCAAAGCATGAATTCAGATTTACCACTATAATCTTCAATACTTAAAATGGCAAAGTTCTTTCCTTTTTTTGTAAGGCGATGTTGTGCATCAACCACCAACCCCGCAACTCTGAAACTCATAGCAGGATTGGGTTGCGTATTTACTGTGGCTTTAAACTCTACATAATCGGCCAGCGGCGTAATATTATAGTGCCTCATCTCAAATTTGTAGTTGTCCAACGGATGACCGCTCATGTACATACCCGTTACATCTTTTTCATAATCAAGCTGCTCGGCCAATGGCCAGGGTTCGCAAATGGATAATTTTGGCGGCACAATTTCGGGCATCTGCAAATCGCCAAACAACGTATTTGCAGAGCTGTTATTTTGAGCCTGAAAAACAGAGCCAAATTTTAAAATCTTTTCTAATCCCTGCATATCACCAGGCGCCTGAAAAAAGTACTGAGCTCTGGTAATATCTTCAAAACAATCAAATGCACCTGAGTAAACAAGCGCTTCTAATGATTTTTTATTGGCTGAACGATGGTTAACCCGTTTAGCCAAATCGAATATAGAAGTATAATGGCCGTGCTTATTTCTTTCTTCAATAATATTTTGAATAGCGTTTTCCCCAACACCTTTCAATCCGCTGAAACCAAAACGTATTTCACCTTTTTTATTTACAGCAAAACCGTTGTTTGATTCATTGATATCCGGCCCAAGCACTTTTAATCCCATGCGTTTACACTCTTCCATAAAGAAAGTAATCTTATCAATACTACCTGCGTGGTTAAGCACTGCAGCCATGTATTCACTGGGGTAGTGTGCTTTTAAATAGGCGGTTTGGTAAGCCACAAAAGCATAACAGGTAGAGTGCGACTTGTTGAAAGCGTATTGGGCAAAGGCTTCCCAATCGGTCCATACTTTTTCTAAAATTTTTTTATCATGTCCTTTTGATGTGGCACCTTCTACAAACTGCACTTTCATTTTATCAAGTACGGCTTTTTGCTTTTTACCCATTGCTTTCCTTAGCACATCTGCATCGCCTTTACTAAAGCCGCCGAGTTTTTGACTAAGCAACATTACCTGCTCCTGATATACTGTAATACCGTAAGTCTCTTTTAAATGCTCCTCCATATCGGCTAAATCATATTCCACTTGTTTCTTGCCATGTTTACGGTCAATATACTCAGGAATATAACCCATAGGGCCTGGGCGGTACAAGGCATTCATGGCGATAAGGTCATCAAACTTATCGGGTTTTAACTCCCTTAAATATTTTTGCATACCGGGGCTTTCAAACTGAAAAGTTCCGTTTGTATCGCCATGCTGATAAAGCCCATAGGTTTTTTCATCATCTAAAGGAATGGTATCAATATCAATTGTAACACCGTGATTTTGTTTTATAAGCAGAAGGCAGGTTTTTAAAATACTAAGTGTTTTTAAACCCAGAAAGTCCATTTTAATTACACCGGCTTCTTCAATGGAGTTCCCCTCAATCTGTGTAAGCCATAGTTCCGATTCTTTGGAAGTTGCTACAGGCAACAGTTCTGTAAGATCTTTAGGTGCTATGATGATGGCAGAAGCATGAATACCCGTATTTCGAACAGAGCCCTCAAGAATTTCTGCCTCATGTAAAATTTTGGATGGCAGATCATCTCCAGCATATATTTCTCTTAATTTTTTTACATTCTCTAAATCTTCTGCCTGTAATTGCTCCTTTTCTTCCAGCGATTTTTCGCCATCTTTTGCTTCTTTAATAGTGAAGGGAGCATGTAATAATCTTTTTAAGTTAATCCCTGGTCTTTCGGGAACCAATTTCGAAATTGCCCTGCTTTCTGCCAGCGGCAGATCCATTACCCTTGAAACATCGGCTATACTCGACTTTGCTGCCATGGTGCCATAGGTAATGATTTGCGCCACCTGGTTCTTACCATATTTCTGCACTACATAATCCAAAACTTTTTGCCTTCCTTCATCATCAAAATCCGTATCTATATCCGGCATAGATTTACGCTCGGGATTTAAGAATCGCTCAAACAGTAAATTATATTTTATAGGATCAATATTGGTTATACCGATACAATAAGCCACAGCACTACCAGCCGCAGAACCACGGCCGGGGCCGATAAACACGCCCATATCCCGACCGGCTTTAATAAAATCGCCCACAATTAAAAAATAGCCGGCAAAACCCATTTTCTCAATAATGCCCAGTTCAAAACTTAAACGTTCTTCAGCCTCGGGTGTAAGAATTTTATAACGTTCTTTAGCACCCGACCAGGTTAAATGCGCCAGGTATTCATCCTGCGATTTATAATTGGCAGGTACGGTAAAGTGGGGGAGTAGAATATCTCTTTTTAAATTCAGCAGTTCAACCTTATCTACAATTTCATTGGTATTATCAATCGCTTCGGGTAAATCTTTAAAAACTTCACTCATCTCAGCACGAGTCTTTTAGTAAAACTGATCGTTGGGGAAAGCAAAGCGTTTGTTTTTAGCAAATACATCATCATCAGTAAACTCACGCAGTGCTGGAGTACTTTGCTTTTCACCGGTGTTGATGCAAAGTAAAATATCATGCGCATTAAAGTCTTTTTGATCAACATAATGAGAATCATTGCTGGCAATAACTTTTACATTGTATTTCTTTGCAAACTTCAGCAGCACTTCATTCACCTTTTCTTGATCAGGTATTCCATGACGCTGCAACTCTACATAATAATCTTCCTGAAAAATATTAAGCCACCATTTAAATTCGTTCTCGCCTTCCTCTTCACCCTTTTTTAAAATAGTTTGCGGCACCAGTGCACCCAGGCAACAGGTGGTTGCAATCAGACCTTCATGGTATTTATGAATAAGTTCTTTATCTATTCGGGGATATTTTGAATACAAGCCTTCAATATATCCCAGCGAAGTAAGCTTCACCAGATTCTTATAACCTTGTGCATTTTTAGCCAATAAAATCTGGTGATGCCGTGGATCCTTTTCTTCTTTGCTAAAAGTTTTACGATGCCTGTCGGTTGTTATATAAAACTCACAACCAACAATGGGCTTAACTTTTAAGGTGCCGTCATCATTTTTATGATTGTAAGCTTCTTTAACAAATTCAAATGCACCAAACATATTTCCATGATCGCTGATAGCAAGCGCTGGCATGCCTTCGGCAATGGCTTTTTTATATAAGTTTTTAATGGAGGCTGCCCCATCAAGCAATGAAAATTGTGTGTGTACGTGTAAGTGTGAAAACTTCATTTCCTTTTAAATCCTCTCTTTTTATTTCAAAACAAACTGTTAAATACAAATATCGTTAACAATGAAGTCAGTGTCTAATTCGTTTTTCCACAGTACTTTAATTGACAATCGGCCATAATTTTTAATAACTTGTTAATTGCTTGCATTTACGGCAAGTGAAAGTTAACTTTGCACAGCATTAGAAAAATTGAATATTTAACAGTTTGTAGGACAAGAATAACAGAAAGGCATTGATAATCAGCAGATTTTAAGACAAAAAGAAGAGTAAAAAACACAAGGTTAAGTTGTACTTACGTATAAAACCCCGAAAGTTTACGTATGAAAAACTTATTTTTTGTTTCTGTAGCCATTGGCATTTTTTCAGGAACATCATTATCGGCAAAGGCGCAACCCTCAGTAAATATTGAGCGGTTAAATGCTTCGGTGCAAACGATAAAATCAGTAAAATTTATTGACGGTATAGAATTAACTGCAGAGAATAATGCAGCTAAAATCTCTGAGCTAAAAGCTGCTATGGCGGTTGCTGAGGATGAAGTTTCCGTTATTGAAAGATGTTCTATGCTGCAATTTAAGTATGCCTTATTGCTGGATATAGATGTAGAATCCATCAGTAATGTTACATTATATGAGGAAATTGAAAAATGGTGGGATACCAGGTATCGCTATGGTGGCACAACTGAAAGAGGAGTTGATTGCAGCGCTTATACCGGAGCTTTGTTGTCTGACGTATATGGTTTAAATGTGCCAAGAACGTCACGTAACCAATATGCCGAAGCCGAGAAGATTGAAAAAGAAGTTTTACAGGAAGGTGATCTTGTTTTTTTTAACACCAGTAGAAGAAGCAGAGGTGTTACCCATGTTGGATTGTATTTGGGTAATGGATATTTTACGCATTCAGGGTCTAGTACCGGCGTTACTATCAGCAATTTGGAAGAAGGTTACTGGAGTAGTAAATTTCTTGGAGGCGGTAGAATTAACCCTCCGGAAGTTGTTTATGAAACCGAACAATAAAACAATACTTTATAAATAACCGGGAGATTTTTAATCTCCTTTTTTTATGCCCATTCGTTTTTGAAAAGTTTGCCAAACGGGCACTAAATCGGGAGATAGCTTCAATAAGAGAGCACCAGCGATAAACAATCCAAGAAAAACAATACTCCTGCTTATCATGCCGGCAAAGCCATGCACAGAATCAAAAAGGAAATAGCAGCAATAATAAGTTCCAATGCCTAATATAATAGTGTAAAGCGTTTTGGAGGTAAAAGGTTGCAGATTAAATCTCTTAGTTAGAAACCAGTATCTGATAGAATTATAAATAGTAAACGTAATGAGATTGGCTATAGCAGGCCCCATTACCCCAAAATAATATTTAGTAAAAATATAGTTTAACGGCAGGGTTAATGCGAGTAAAATAATGCCGGTAAAAAAATCAAACCGCCATCGGGTTGATGTCCCAATGATCTGGCTGCTTACACCTGTCCCCATGTCAATGATACGCATCAAACCTATATAAAAGAATACCCAACGGGCATCAATATAACCAGCTTGTAAACGAAATGTAAAAACGCCGTCGGTAAAGTTCAACCAAATCAAGGCAAACATTCCTACAGAAAATATCAGTTGATTGATAGATGAGCTGTGGTAAATTCTGTCAATTCTTTTCATATCCTTATCCTTCCATGCCTGCGATAAAGCGCCCAGTGATGAAGAAACAATACCACGCTGAGGTGCCTGTATTAAACTGGCTATATTTTGCGCCAGGGTATATACACCGGCCATGGCAAGTCCGTTGGGCAAAACTGCTGCAATAATGATGGTATCTATAACCATTGCAACCGTAAAAACCAGGCTGCCACCATATACAAATGATATCAGCGTAATAATTTTCTTGAAAAACTTCTTTGAAACCCTGCTTACAGAAAAAGTAAAAGAAATATTTTTGGTATATAATAAATACACAAGCAGGATTAAAGCAATTGCCAGAAAAGTGAATGAGTATATTTTGATAAAGGCGTCAAATGATAAAATGAATCCACCAAAAAACAGTAAAATAAGAATAGTTGTAAATACCCGAAACTGAATTTCTCTTAGGTAATTGGAGAAGACCGCTTTTTTTACTTGCCAGGCATAAGCTTCTAGTATAGTGAAGAAAGTAAGCCCCAATCCAAATGGGAAGATGTAATAATAATATTTTACGAGAGCGGGTGCATTAGTGCCGTATTTTCTAATAACCAGGTCTTTAAATACTAAACCTGCAATCACTACTAAACAAAATCCAAGCAATGAAAAAAGCACAGCCCAGCTTAGCATGTCGTTTTTCTTTTTGGATAGATTATCGTTATAGTAGGGGTAAAATTTATGTATATAAGCGCCCATCCCCAAGTTGGCAACCGAATACATGATATTGGCAACAGCCATAAAAATACCCGTAAGCCCATACTCAGCTTGAGTAAAACCACCTTCTCTTGTAAATAAATAAGTATTAAAAAAACCGATAGCAAAGCCAATGTACACCACTACCGAGGAAATGATACTTTGCTTACGAATTTGCGACATAGCTTTATTTGCTGCGAATTTAGGTTGAGTTTTTTGTTTCTTGTCATTTCGACGAAGGAGAAATCTGTCTCATGCAACAAAATTATTAGATTTCTCCTTCGTCGAAATGACAAATAAATATTACCCTACCTTCTTCGTTTTAATGTAAAAGTTTGAATCAACCGAAAACTTATTCTCACCCTCGGGATATAAATTAAGTGTTTTCCATTTCTCCGTTGGCTTTATCCACTGCTCGGTTTTAAAAATAATTTTTAAAGGCAGATCGAAGCCTTTAACACAATTAGTGTAGCGATAAGAAAGTTTATACCCATCTATTTTATACTCAAGCACCGGTATTTGTATTGTTCTTAAGTACTGATCAAAAACTTTGCTGAAATTGTGTTTGCTTTCTTTGCAGATATAATCCTCAATCTGTCTGGTAGTAACCGTTTGGTGATAGAATGTTTTATTAAGCCCTCGCAGAATTTCTCTGAATTTTTCATCATCATTTATAACCTGTCTAATCATGTGTATCATGTTTCCGCCCTTATAATACATATCGCCGCTGCCTTCCTGGTTTACATGGTAGGGGCCAATAATAGGAATATCATTCGAAATGTTTTTACGGGTACCCTGCACGTAGGCATTACCGGCTTCTTTACCGTACCAATAATCAGTAAAAAGCGTCTCGCTGTAATTGGTAAAGCTTTCATGTATCCACATATCGGCAATATCTTTACTGGTGATATTATTGGCAAACCATTCGTGTCCACTTTCATGCACAATAATAAAATCCCATTTAAGACCCCAGCCGCTGCCGCTTAAATCGGTGCCGCGATAACCGTTCTTAAATCCATTTCCATATGCTATTGCACTTTGGTGTTCCATGCCCAGGTGCGGCGACTCAACCAATTTATATCCATCTTCATAAAAAGGGTAGGGCCCAAACCAATGTTCAAATGCTTTCATCATGCGTGGAGCATCTTTAAATTGTTCTTTAGCTTTATCAAGGTTATAATCCAGCACCCAGTAATCCATATCCAGCTTGCCTTTTTCACCATCATATACTTCACCAAAATGAACATACTTGCCAATATAGGGGATGATATTGTAACTATTGATAGGACTGGTTACCGCCCAATCATAAGTAGCTGTACCATCGCCATTATCAATCTTGCCACGGTAGCGGCCGTTACCCACACACATTAAATCGGCTGGCATGGTAATATGCATTTCTGCGCTATCAGGTTCATCGGCCTGGTGATCTTTACAAGGATACCAAACGCTGGCACCAAGGCCCTGACAGGCGATACTTACCCATGGATTATTGTTTTTGTCTTTTTTCCAGATAAGACCGCCATCCCAAGGCGGGCGTTGTGCAATGCGGGGTTTGCCGTGGTAATAAACAAATATATAGTTCGTTTTTTTCATTTCCTTATTTTTCATCCACGTAATTGGATCAATAAAATAAGCATTGCCAACTTGCGTGTATGGGATATTTCCGCCTTTTGTAGGGTTGCGTTCAGCTATAACTTTTATACTATCCAGAACCAAAGGTTCCTGAAGGTCAATTTGAATGGTTTTCCCATTTTTCAAAACTTCAAAATCAATAATGTTATAACCACTAATCGTACTATCCTCTATATTAAATTTCACATGCAAATCATACTTCAACACATCCCACCAATCTCTGGTTGGGCCGTAAGTGCCACGCAGGGTATCTGCATGCGTAAATGGTTTAGCAGGCTTTAAAGCCTGTGCATCAGCAGAATTAAAAATGAAGAGTGAAATATTAAGAATTAAGAACCCTTTTAATAGTTGTTGCATATCTATTTGTATATAAATGCTAATTTAGTTTTTTTATGCCAGTACAACACAAATACAATAAGCCGTTCATCATTTTCCTTTGTGCCTTTGTGTCTTTTTGGTTCATACTTTCTTCTTCCTGTAAATCTCATAACCATCCCGATAAAAAAATATTCCACTATAACGAAAGCAGCGGCCTTTCGTCACTCGACCCCGCATTTGCTAAGAACAAGCAAGTAATGTGGGCTACACACCAATTGTACAACACACTCATTGAAATTGACAGTAATTTGCAAATGAAGCCGTCACTGGCAAGGCATTGGAATATTTCAGAAGACAACCTCAACTTTACATTCTACCTAAGAAAGGATGTGTTTTTTATTGATGATGCCTGTTTTGCAAATGGCAAAGGAAGGCAACTTACGGCTTATGATGTAGAATACAGTTTTAATAGGATCATTGATAAGAATACAGCCAGCCCCGGGGCATGGATATTTAATAACCGGGTAGATTCGGTAAATGGATTTAAAGCAATTGATGATACAACTTTTCAATTGAAGTTAATCAGTCCTTTCCAGTCAATCCTCGGCATATTAAGCATGCAATATTGCTCTATAATACCCAAAGAGGCTGTTGATAAATATAAAACTGATTTTCGTCGACATCCCGTTGGTACCGGACCTTTCAGCTTTGTGGCTTGGGAAGAAGGGCAGGCACTTATCTTAAAAAAGAATGAAAATTATTTTGAGAAAGATGCCGCTGGAAATGCATTGCCTTATTTAGACGGTATTAAAGTTTCTTTCTACGACAGTAAGGCAACAGAATTTTTAGAGTTTCAGCAAAAACGGCTGGATTTTATTGATGATATTGATCCTTCATTTAAAGATGAAGTACTGACAAAAACCGGTAATCTTAAAAAAGAATGGCAAGATAAAATCGAACTGCATAAACATCCTTACCTCAACATAGAATATTTGGGTATTTTGGTGGATACTGATAATGAACTGGTAAAGAATTCTCCACTTCGATTACAAAAAATACGGCAAGCCATTAACTACGGCTTTAACCGAAAAAAGATGATGCTCTACTTGCGTAACAGCATCGGTACTGCTGCCGAAAGCGGTTTTGTTCCTGCAGGTCTGCCTTCTTTTGACTCCGTTGCTGTGCAAGGTTATCATTACAATGTGACCAAAGCAAAACTGCTACTTGCAGAAGCCGGTTATCCGGAAGGGAAAGATTTACCGGAAATTAAACTCCTTACAATTCCCATTTATGGCGACCTGGCAACTTATATCGCCAACGAACTGTTGCAGGTAGGCATTAAAGTTCAGGTAGAAGTGATACAGAAAAGTTTGCTGATGGAACAAACATCAAAATCACAGGCGCCTTTTTTTAGAGGTAGTTGGATTGCTGATTACCCCGATGCCGAAAATTACCTTGGTGTTTTTTACGGTAAGAATCCAGCGCCGCCAAACTATACACGCTATAAAAATGCAGCGTATGATTTGTTGTATGAAAAGGCTTTATCGGAAAAAAATGATTCCATGCGCTACCTGCTATACCAACAAATGGATCGGATGATAATCAGAGATGCGCCCGTTGTGCCGCTTTGGTACGATATGGCTATTCACTTGGTACATAAAAATGTCTTACATTTCTACCCTAACAGTTTGAATTTGCTGGAACTGAGAAGAACAAGAAAATTATAAAATAACAGACTATGAAATCATTTAAAAAACTGAAGACCATTACCGTTTTAGCGGTATTTGTATTTATCGGTATTGCTGCTGTTAAGCAACCTGTAAATGACAAGTTTAAAAACCTGCAGGTATTGCCCAAAAATATAACGGAAGACTCATTAGACAGAATTATGGATGGCTTTACAGTGAGCCTAGGCGTAGATTGTAACTATTGCCATTACAAAGACAAAAAGGCCAACTTAATTGTTTATGAAAAAGATGATAAGCCCGAAAAACAAATTGCCCGAAACATGATGCGGATGACGATGGATATTAACAAAAAATATTTTCAGTTTAATGAAACGGTTACGGCAGAAGAAGTACAGGCTGTAACCTGTTTTACCTGCCACAGCGGCCAGCCAATGCCAGATAAAGAAGCAGGAACAAAAAAATAAGGCACCAATTACACTAATTTTCTCGAATGATACAAAGTGTGTATCGCCAATCAGTGAAAACTCGTGTAATCCGTGGCCAACAAAACCTACGAAGTAGTTTCAGTATATTAAAACATTATTGTTTCTTCAATTTGTCTTTAAATACTTTTTCAAACTTTTCAAGCTTAGGCCTTATTACAAACTGGCAATAACCCTGACTGGTATTATTATTGTAGTAATTCTGGTGATATGCTTCGGCAGGATAAAAGATATCAAATGGCTCCAACGCAGTTACAATTGGATTATCCCATGAACCACTTTTATCTAATTCGGCTTTGTATTTTGCTACTTTGGCTTTTTGTTCTTCATTATGATAAAAAACAACACTGCGATACTGCGGTCCCACATCTGCACCTTGCTTGTTTAATGTTGTAGGGTCATGCACTTGCCAAAACACTTCCAACAACTCATCAAAACTTATTTTACTTGAATCATAAATAATGTTCAAGCATTCAGCATGCCCTGTAGTTTTACTACCTATCTGCTCGTAAGTTGGGTTTACAACTGTACCGCCGCTATAACCGCTGGTAACTTTTTCAACGCCTTCCAGTTGTTGAAAAATGGCTTCGGTACACCAGAAGCAACCGGTGCCAAAGGTTGCGGTATCCATGGTGGGTTTGGTTGAATTATCAGTGTTTAAAGATGTCATAGATTTTGAGTCCTTTTTTGCTTTTGTAGAATTGTCTTTCTGAGCACAGGAACTTAATCCTGCCATACTAATGATTGAAACGAATAGGAATTTTAACATAGTTGTTTTTTCATGTACTTACGTAAAGGTACTTTGCATAGATTGGATAACAATTTGTAGCAACAAAAGTTTAACAGTCATCAAAAACAAATAATAGGTGGTAATTAAACTTGTGCCAAGTGGAAATGAGTGAAAGCTAATTCTTTTTGTAGGGGAAATTTTTAATGAATTTTTTAAGCGTTTCATCAATATTCTCAAATAATGGGTATAATATATTCTCCTTTTGTCTGGCGGTAGATGGCTTTGTTAACCTGCTGTTTTGAGTTTTGGTTTCAAATGTCCACATGGATGTTTCCGTTTCGCTATCTGTAAGCAAAACCTGCATTTTCATTTCCTGTGTTGCCAGTCTGCTATAAAAGAAAACAGTGCCCGTGCCTAATGGAACTCCTATAACCGGACTCAACAACATAGACACGGCCTCACTATTAGGTTGAGAAAAAATCACGTTAGGCGTAAGTACAGCATCAACAGCAAGCATTTTTGCCAATTCGGTCCGGCTCATGCTATATAAAGCCATATAACTTATCCGTTTCTCCGTTAAAATGCTGTCAGTAATATCTATATGCTGTATGCTAACTGTAAACGCATTTTTACGACTGTAATTTTTAAGCCAATTGTATAAATATTGCTGTAAACCCAAGGCCATAAAATGCCGTACTCCAGCCAACTCCTGTTCAGAAAATTTTTGTTGATTTTTATTTCTTAAATCAAACCGAACTTCAAAAGGTAAGATAGCAATTGTTCGATGACTGCTGATTTTGGCCTGAGCGCCAGTTGTTGATTTAATGGATGAACATCCTGCAAAAGCTAAAACAAGAAAGACACAGGAAAATAAAATTTTCATGAAAATTTATTAATAACCGAAATTAGCAGTTTTAAAATAA